>JAPLKC010000043.1:0-102887 GCA_026388255.1 Pseudomonadota bacterium
CAGATCGCCACGTCCATCGCCCGGGGCATCGGGGTGAACGCGGCCTTGGCCGACGCGATCGCGCTGGGCCACGACTGCGGGCACGGCCCCGGCTGGCACGCCAGCGAGGACGCGTTCGACGCGTACGTCCCCGGCGGGTTCGACCACGGCCCGTGGGGCGCCGACGTCTCGCTCGCCGACCTCAACCTCTGCGCGCAGACCCTCGACGGCATCCATTCATACGTTTCTTGGAGGGCACGAAGGGAAAGGGTTCAAATTTGTTGAGATTATGAGCGATTACTATGCGCGGTTCATCAGGACTTTAATGCAAAAGTCCCGGACGGTACTTCTCGCTTCTTCAGGGGTTGTTCTGGCAGGATTCATTGTCGGCTTTTTGGTAATGGGTACTCAATTCCTTCCCAAAATGGATGAAGGGAATATCTATATCAGAATATCACTCCCTTACTCTGTTGCGCTCAGCAAAACCCATGAGACTGCGAAAAAGGTCAGAAGTATGCTCCTTGAATTTCAAGAGATAAAGACAGTTGCTGTTCGTGTGGGAAGGCCGGAAGATGGAACTGACCCGACAGGCCCGTTCAATAACGAGTATTATGTTGGTTTAAAACCATACAACCAATGGAAAAGAGGTATAACAAAAGAGGTTCTGGAAGATGAAATAAGGGAAAAACTTAACAAATCTGTTCCTAATGCTATTATCAGCGTTTCCCAATATATGCAGGATAACCTTGAAGAAATGATGTCCGGTGTAAAGGGTGAAAATGCGGTGAAAATATTTGGAGAAAACCTTGCCGAACTTGATCGTTTAGCAAAAGATTTCAAGGAAATAATCGAAAAGGTTCCCCAGATTAAAGAAGTGGGAATTTATCGGGAGCTTGGTCAACCCAATTTATTGATAGACGTAAACAGGGCAAATGCAGCAGCTCTCGGGCTTAATGTGGGCGAGATTCTGGATATGGTTTCTGCGGCATTGGGCGGTAAGGTGGCAAGCCAGATTATAGAAGGTGAAAAAAGTTTTGCCCTCCAGGTAAGCTTTCCTGTTGAGTACAGAAAAGAACCGGAACGAATATCGAGCATCCCCATTATTTTACCTTCCGGAGGGGTTATACCGTTATCAAGAGTAGCAAATATAAGGTATGACACAGGCGCGTCATTCATTTACAGGGAAAATTATAAAAGATATATTCCCATCAAATTCGGAGTTGATTCAAAAGACCTGGGAGGTACAGTAAAAAAGGCTCAGAAAGAAACCCGGAATGTAAAACTTCCCGAAGGATATTTTACCGAATGGAGCGGTATATTTAACGAAATGGAGGAGGCCTTCAGAAGATTTTACATTTCAATACCTTTGGCAATTTTCCTTATTATGATCCTGCTGTATGTATTCCATGGAAATATGCGAAACGTACTGCTCACAACGGTGGCGCCCGTCTGCGCTGTCTTTGGCGGCGTCATCAGCCTCCTCGTAACAGGTCAGTCTCTCAGTATCTCTGCGATAGTCGGTTTTATATCGATCATCGGCATATCGACATTTAAAACGTGTATTTTAATAAGCCATTATCTTGAGGTGTATAAGGAAAAGAAAAATCGTCAGGAAGCTATTATTGAAACAGTACGGGAAAAATTCAGGTCAATTCTTATGGTCGGTCTTACCGCCTCATTGGGACTTCTTCCTGCCGCTCTGGCCCATGGTGTGGGGAGTCAAATCCAAAAACCGCTTGCTATTGTTGTTGTTGGTGGAATGCTCATAGGTACAGGCATTATTCTTCTTGTTATGCCGTTGCTGTTCAAGTTTGTACAAATTGAGGAGTAATCAATTGTTAAAATACAGAAGGGGGTCTAAAGTGTCGCAATTCATAAGGATCAAACATTATATTATCAATCTGGAAACGCTGACCTATATTCGCCTGGCAGAAGATTACATCGACTTCGGATTTGCCTTCCCTACAGAAAAGGCTGGCGGGCACAACTATGTAAGGCTTGAAAAGGGAGTAGATTTGGACGATACGGATTTTAAGGAGGTGAGAGACTTTGCTCTCGGACTACCTGATCCGGATAGGGTTATTGTTGTATAAATATTGACAAGGAATCTCCCTCTAAATTTAAGCACTGTCAATAAATACTGACATCTTGAATACATCATTGGGCAACAGGCCGTATTTAGTGGACACCAAAGCTGACGTACAATACAAAGTCGGGGGTGTCAACATGGAAATGGCTCAAAAAAAGTATTCACAAAGCGGTTTGTTTTGCCTTGTATGATATTTCTTCTGTTTTTCCGGGTTATATAAGTTACTTGCATCCTTTTTCATTATCCATATTTTTGTCTAATTCAAACTCATCGTTTTCGCTTTATTGGGTACGTTGCATTAAAACTATCGGACATATAGACAACAGAGGGGTTCATATTATTGGATGTGTATAGTCTCTTCGCAGAAACTTCCCACTTGTCGAACTGAAGCGAGCTTGTTGCAAAGCCTGCCTGTGCGATGTATTTGCCTTTTGTATTTCAGTTGACATGTATTCCCGGTATTTGTATAAAGTAGCTCAACCGACAGGGAAAGCATCTGGAATCAACTGCATAAGGACGGTATGGAATGGATAAAAAGAAGATAAAGGTTTTAATTCGTGACCTTGTCATTTTCTGGTTTTTGGTGATTATTTTTATTCTTATCTGGAGACATAATATTGCTGCTACCTGTTTTATAGTAATTGTTTATCTCATACGGTATTTCCTGTGGCCTGACAATGAAGATCATGTTGTGTTTGTTGCCGGTGCAGTTCTCGGTTCAATTGCCGAGATTATTGCCACAAAAGCCGGTACCTGGAGCTATACACTTCCTACCTTTCTCAATATACCCCTCTGGCTTCCTTTTGCCTGGGGTTTTGTTTCTGTCCTGATTATTCGAATAGCCCAGACCTTCCTGAGAAACAGGGACTGAAACTGGTCCATGACCTGCGTCGCCATAACTACGTATCGAAAGAAATTGAAAAATGGGGTTCAGGGTTAAAGAGGATAAAAACTTCGTTGACCCTCGAATATCATGGTGATAGAGTATTGTTGTTCCCGGTGCAATTCACTACAGGAAGGTTAACACTATGAGAGCAATGATATTGAACAGGATATGCAACATCAGTGAAAACAAGCATCCCCTTGAATTAACGGATTTGCCCATCCCTGTGCCGAAGGAAGATGAAATCCTTATCCGGGTATCTACCTGCGGCGTCTGCCATACCGAACTTGATGAGATTGAGGGCAGAACTCCCCCGCCCCGATTTCCTGTTGTCCCTGGACACCAGATTGTGGGAAAAATAGAGAAAACAGGTGAAAAGGTAAAAAAACTGAAAGCAGGCGACAGGGTGGGCGTCGGATGGATCCACTCTGCCTGCGGAACATGCAGGTTCTGTCTTGAAGGCGATGAAAACCTCTGCATACAGTTTGAAGCCACGGGCAGGGATGTTAACGGAGGATATGCCGAGTATGCCGCTGTCCCTGAAAAATTCGCCTACATGATCCCCGATATATTTTCCGATATAGAGGCGGCTCCGCTTTTATGCGCCGGCGCAATCGGGTACCGGTCGATACGGCTCACAGGCATTAAAAACGGCGACACCCTCGGGCTCATAGGATTCGGCGCATCTGCCCATATTGTCCTGCAGATGGCGCAATACAAGTACCCGAAATCAAAGATATTTGTCTTTGCCCGCAGTGACGGGGAACGTACCTTTGCACGGGAACTCGGCGCTCACTGGTCAGGCGACATTGAAGACGAACCACCGGAACAACTTCGTTGTGCCATTGATACAACCCCGGTCTGGAAACCGATCTTGGAGGGATTAAGGCATCTTGAGAGGGGCGGTCGGCTTGTCATTAATGCGATACGAAAGGAGGAGATAGACAAGGAAACTCTTCTCGATCTTGACTATCCGGGCCATCTCTGGCTTGAGAAAGAGATAAAAAGCGTTGCCAATGTGGCAGGCAGGGATATCAGCGAATTTCTTGAATTGGCGGCAAAAATACCAATCAAACCGGAGGTGCAGGAATACATGCTTGAAGATGCCAACACAGCTCTCGTCGAACTCAAGGAAAGAAAGATTCGCGGGGCAAAGGTGCTGAGAATCGGCGAAACATAGCACCCACAGTTTTTTTCATGCCTCAGCAAGAGACCTGTGCATCCAGTATTTCCCTTATTTTATTTAACAAATCGTACGATGTTAATGGTTTTTGAATAAAGTTAACTGTTTTATCTTGAACCCCTTTATCAATAACAACATCGCCGGTATAGCCGCTGGTGAAGAGCACCTTGATGTCGGGATTAATCTTCTTTATCTCCTCATATGCCTCTTTCCCGTTCTTTTTGGGCATAACAACATCGAAGAGAAGAAGGTCTATTTCATCTTTATGTTCAAAAAAACTCCGGAGGGCATCCTCTCCATCAACGGCCTCAATGACGGTATAGCCTGCCATGCCGAGCACCATCGTGGCAAGGGTTCGTAATTCAGTATTATCCTCAGCTATAAGGATTGTTTCTGTACCGCCCTTAACCTCCAGAATCCCGTTTTTCTCTTCGTCTTTTATTGTTTTTATTGCCGGGATGAATATACAAAACGTTGTACCCACGCCCTGGTCACTGTATGTATCAATAAACCCGTTATGCTGCTTGATAATGCCGTATACCATAGAGAGGCCGAGCCCTGTACCCCTGCCTACCTCCTTTGTGGTGAAGAAGGGGTCGTATATGTGCTCTTTTGTCTTTTTATCCATGCCAATGCCGGTATCTTTTACCAATATCAGGGCATATTCGCCAGATTTGTCATATCCCTGCATCTGCAGAAATTCGGTATCCGCTTTTACCTTTTTTGTTTCGATAACTAACCTGCCTCCTTTTGGCATAGCATCACGTGCGTTTGTGGTAAGATTCATCAATACCTGGTCTATCTGTGTTTTGTCGGCCATAATGGTAACATCTGTATTTTCAAGTATTACTTCCAAATCTATGTCTTCTGTTAAGAGTCTCTTTAACAGTGTTTCCATTGCCTTTATAAGGGTATTAACCTTGTAAGGCTTAAGCTCTATTACCTGTTTCCTGCTGAAGGCCAAAAGGTTCTGGGTAAGACCTGCAGCCTTTTCTGATGATGTGAGTATGTGTTCCAGATACATCCTTCTCGGATCATCCTTGTCCATCTTCATCTTTAAGATATCCCCATACCCCATAATAGCAGAAATGATATTATTGAAGTCATGGGCAATGCCGCCGGCAAGTTGACCGATAGACTCTATTTTTTGTGATTGGAGAAGCTGGGCTTGCAGTTTTTCCCTATCTTCCTCTGCCCGTTTCTGCCCGGTTATATCCGTCAGAGCGGTAATGCTGTAATCTTTCAAATGCGTTGTTCTGAATTCTATACACTTGGTCTGCCCATTCTTACAGGTAATGATGAACTCTATATCGGCGCCCTTGCCTCCTTCGTGTAATCTGTCTGTTTTCCATGCATCAATAACTTTTCTCCTGTATTCCGGATCAGGATATGCCTTCTCGAACCAGCCTGTCCCGATAGTAATATCCTGAAGGTTGTAACCGGTAATATTGGTAAATTCCGGGTTGAGGTACTGATATTTACCGCTTTTATCTATGAGCGCAATGCCGACAGGCTGGTGTTCGAGGATGGTAAAAAGGGTTTTTCTCTCATCCTGCAGGGCTTCTATAGCTTTTTTCCGCTCTGTTATATCGAGAAGCGTCCCTATAATTGCCGGTTTCCCTTGATACATAATACGTGTAGTGTATGCTTCAACATTTTTTATATCGCCGTTTTTTGCAAGTATTCTGAATTCAAAATTAAGGGATTCGATTTCTCCTGACAGCCTTTTATGCATATTTTCTTTTACCCTGGGCCAGTCTTCGGGCAAGACCAGGTTTATCGGTCCTTTTTTGTCTATAATTTCATTGACTGTTAAACCATGTACTTCAGCGAACCTTGCGTTAACATATCTGAATAGGCCATCCTGAACAATATACATCCCGGCAAGCGATTTCTCTGCCATCTCCCTGAACTTGTTCTCCGATTCCTGCAGGGCCTGTTCTGTCCGCTCTCTCCTGGTTTCTGCTTTTTCAAGTTCAGCAATACGTTGGCGCAATTCAGACAATTCTTTGATAAGCCGCTCTTTGTTCTTGTTTTTATCTTCCATTTTATACCAATTCGCCTTCAAGAGTATTGATTGCCTCGCGGGTTAATACTACGAAGCTTACTTCGAGATGGTTGCCCCGCAACTTATCACGGGGTAATTCATTTAACATTGTTGCCTCGCCTTTGATGCCCCATCCGCTTGCAGCATGGTGATTCATTACAATTAGGAGCATACAATATTGTATACAATACTTCAAAGATTATTTTTCAGAGGATTACGGGCAAAATTATATTTATCATCCAACAACGTAAGGCAAAAGGTATTTGTAAATCATGATATTATTATGGAAAAAGCCAGTATTCGACACTCATAATTTCATAAGCCTTTTCCTGTCAGTATCCGGAGTATCTCCACGTATCGTGCCTGTGTCTTGTCGACTATTTCGGCCGGCAGTTCCGGACCTGGATATTTTTTGTTCCAGTCGAGCGTATTAAGATAATCTCTCACAATCTGTTTATCATAGCTGTCCTGAGGTTTTCCCGGTTGATAACCTTTTATCGACCAGAACCTCGATGAGTCAGGGGTCAACATCTCGTCTATAACTATCATTTCTCCGTCCAGCATGCCGAACTCGAACTTTGTGTCTGCTATTATAACACCCTTCTCTTCGGCAATTTTGCATGCCTTTTCATATATGCTTATACTTGTATCTCTCAGTTTTTTTGCCACCGCTTCACCTATCAGATCAATTGTTTCATTATAGGTAATGCTCATATCGTGGCCTTCATCAGCCTTTGTGGTTGGTGTAAAAATAGGCATCTCCAGTTTTGATGATTCCCGGAGGCCTTTGGTCAACGGTATTCCGCAAATATTCCCTTTTTCCTTATAATCGTTCCATCCCGAGCCTGCAAGGTATCCCCTGACCACACACTCAACGGGTATCACCTTTGCTTTCTTAACGATCATGCTCCGGTCTTTCAGTTGTCCACCATACTTTTTCAAAGGCTCGGGATATTTTTCAACATCCGTCTCCAGTATATGGTTACTGATAATATCTTCCATCTCATGAAACCAGAACCCGGAAAGCTTTGTTAAAACCCTGCCTTTATCAGTGATGCCGGTAGGTAAAACCACATCGAAGGCGGATAACCTGTCGGTGGTAACGATTAAAAGCCTATCACCCAGATCATATATATCCCTGACCTTCCCTTTTTTGGGAACACCTATCTCAGCAAAATTAGTTTCCCTTAAAGTTTTGTCCGTATCCATATGACCCTTCCTTTTTTATTTTTTATATATTATGAAGTAATGTCTTTTCATGTCTCCGGTTCGAACTCGCTTTTTGATGCGCCGCAGACAGGACATACCCAGTTTTCAGGCAGTTTCTCAAAGGCTGTGCCGGGTTTTATGCCGGCATCAGTATCACCATTTGCCGGGTCATATACATATCCGCAGACATTACACTTATATTTGCCGGCGATAGCGGGCTTTTCCCCGGGCTCCTCTTCTTTAACATACGTCGGGGCTGTTTTCGGAGATTTACCGCCCTTTATCTGATGGTAATATGCATAGGTCATCGGCTCTCCATCGCTTAAGGTATCACAGTCAACCACTTTTCCGATAAAAATAGAATGTGTACCCACGTCGGTAACACCGATGACCTCGCATTCAAGATAGCCTGCGCTATATTCCAGTACGATGGGGGCGCCTGTTAAACCGGTTTTAAACTTTACGTCTTTAAACTTATCAATGTCCCTGCCTGATTTGAACCCGAAATTCCCGATCAGCGTCATAGGCGCCTCATTTGAAAGAATGGAAATCGCAAATATTTTGCTTTCCATAATACACTCATGTGTCAGGTTGAGTTTATTTATGCTTATTGCTATTGTTGGAGGTTCAGAGGTAATCTGAAACGCTGTGTTGGCAATTTGTCCATTCAGCTTGCCTTCCTTTTTAGAACCGACGATATACATCCCGTAACAAATCTTCTGGATAGCCTTTAAGTTCATATAATGATCCTCCCTGTTTCGCAGTGTAAGGACAAATTATAAACTATTTTTGTTTAAAAGGGTATTTTAAAGCTTTTCCCGTTGACAAGCCTGAAAATCTCCTGATATCATTAGATTTATACCTAACAAAAGCTGATAGGTGTCATATACAATGCATGCCATAAAGACACGTTTGAAGATCTTTTTGATTATCTTTTTTGCACTGATAGTCACCGGGACCTTTGGTTTTATGCTTATCGAGAAAAAATCGCTTATCGATTCCGCCTATTTTGTTGTTGTTACCATGGCCACCGTAGGGTACGGGGACATCCATCCCATAACCCTGTCAGGCAAGATATTCACCATAATCCTCGTTATTATGGGCGTGGGCACATTTCTTGGCGTGATAGGCAATTTAACCGAAATCATGCTCGCCAAAAGAGAGATCGAGAGCCGTATGGAGAAGCTGAACATGGTTATCGGTGTTTTTTTCAGCGAAGTAGGCATGGGCCTTATGGACAGGTTTTCCCGATATGATCCTGAGTTTGATATAATACGACCGGAACTGCTTATCACCGCTCAATGGACAGATAAGGATTTTCACACTGCAAGAGAAAATGCCCATAGACATAACTATGGCGTGGATATAGAAAAAGTTGATCTTGAAAACCTGAAGAAGTTTCTCTTTGAAAGGAGAGGTTTTCTGGTAAGACTTCTGGAAAATCCGGTGCTGATGGAACATCAATCGTTTACCGATCTCCTCCGTGCCACATTCCACCTGACAGAAGAGTTGGCTTACCGCAATAACTTTCTCGACCTTCCGAAACCGGACGGAGATCACCTTGCTGTGGATATCAAGCGAGTATTCCATCTGATCGTAAGCGAGTGGCTGGATTATATGAGATACCTGAAAAGAAATTATCCTTTTCTATTCTCTCTTGCCATGAGGACAAATCCCTTTGATGAAAAAGCCTCTGTGGTCATAAACAGGGCATAAATGAAAACAGACATATGCAAAATGTTGTGCTATAATAGATAGTCAAGGACAGACTGCAGATGGACGCAGAAAAAATAGACCAAATAGAATGCTCGCCCGAAGAAGATAGGATAACCGAGTTACTCACAAAACCGGCATCCTTTATCAGGGAGTTCATCGAAGATCAGCTTGAAAAAACAAGGAAGCTGACCATGATCGGTGTTGCCCTGTCTGCTGAAAAAAACATCGACAGGCTTCTCGACATGATTGTTGAGGAGGCAAGATATTTTACCAATGCTGAAGGAGGGACACTGTATATCATGTCCGATGACGGGCAAGAACTCCATTTTGCCGTCGTCCAAAGTTCTACTCTCAATATCCATATGGGTGGAACAAGCGGAAAAATTACCTGGCGTCCGGTATTACTGGTAAACACGGACGGCACACCGAATTATTCAAATGTCTCTACCTACGCTGCCCTGTCAGGCAAGGTGGTCAATATTCCCGATGTGTATGATGCAGAGGGATTTAATTTTGAAGGCACACGTACATTTGACAAAAGAAACGGGTACAGGTCAAAATCAATGCTTGTTGTCCCGATGAGAAATCACGAAAATGACATCATTGGCGTGCTTCAGCTTTTAAATGCAAGCGATATATCGACAGGTGAAGTTGTTCCCTTCTCTGCCGATAACCGCCGGATGACAGAATCGTTGGCATCACAGGCAGCGGTAGCCCTCACCAACAACCTGCTCATCCACGGACTGGAAAACCTTTTGGAATCATTTATTAAATCAATCGCTGCTGCAATCGATGAAAAATCTCCCTATACCGGTGGTCATGTGAGGCGCGTTGCAGAGCTGACAATGACCATTGCAAACAAGATAAATACATCCACAGAAGGTTTTTATGCGGATACGCATTTTAATGAAGACCAGATGAAAGAACTTCGGATAGCCGCATGGCTCCATGATGTAGGCAAGGTAACAACGCCGGAATATGTCGTTGACAAAGCAACAAAACTTGAAACTATTTGTGACCGGATTGAACTGTTGAAAACCCGTTTTGAGGTATTAAAGAGAGACCACGAAATCGAGTTTCTAAAAAAAGTGGGCGGGCAAGGACCATCCTTAGAAAAGGGCAATGTTGTTTATAATGGAAACGATTTTATTAAAACACTTGAAGAAGACCTGATGTTCCTTGACGGTGCCAATGATGGGAGCAAATTTATGACTGACGAAATGGTTAAGAGGGTAAACGAAATTGCAGGCAGCCGGTGGACTGCAGATGGCACGTTAAAATCCATACTTACCGATGATGAAATCCGTAATCTTTGTATCAGGAACGGAACTCTTACTGAAGATGAAAGAAACATTATCAATAATCATGCCAAGGTTACTCATAAGATGCTCTCTCAATTGCCTTTCCCGAAGAAATTGAAGCATGTTCCGTATTATGCAGCAACACATCACGAAAGACCTGATGGTTCGGGCTACCCTCTTGGCCTTAAGGGAGATCAACTCCCTCTTCAATCACGCATGCTTGCGCTGGCTGATATATTTGAAGCCCTTACCGCTAAAGACAGGCCGTATAAAAAGGGGAAAGCCATCTCCGAGGTAATTAAGATCATGAAATTCATGGTGAAAGATAACTATATCGATCCTGAACTGTTTGACTTCTTTATAAAAGAGCAAATATATTTAGATTATGCAAAAGAAGAGCTCGCACCCCAACAAATCGATCTCGATAAGATTGAGTTATAAGCATCGAACAGACACGCCCGGGCGATGATCAGCTCAGGATATCCCATTATATTAAAGAGTAATTCATGTACTAATTCAATGTACTGTTGAGAATTTCGTAAAAAATATGTTAGCATAGTCTTTAAAAAGCCATGGATATTTTAAAAACAATTCAGGAAAGAAGGAGCATAAGAAAATATAAAACCGATCCGGTGCCTGAAGAGATTCTCTTTGAGATTCTTGAGGCGGCAAGACGGGCACCTTCATGGGCAAACACACAAACATGGCGGTTTATCATTGTAAAAGACGATCTGACAAAAAGGCTTTTATCAGACACACTCGGATCGAATAACCCCGCCAGGAACGCACTTATTGAAGCCCCGTTAACAATATGTCTTGCCTCAAAAAGAGGCGTATCCGGTTTTTATAAAGGGCAATGCTCTACAGATAAGGGGGATTATTGGTTCATGTTCGATGCGGGAATTGCTATGGAGCACCTCGTGCTTGCAGCATGGAATTTCGGTCTCGGCACATGCCATGTCGGTCTCTTTGATGCAGGGCAAGTAGAGGACATATTAAATATCCCCGATGATTATGCAATTGTCGAAATGACACCCCTTGGATATTTTGATATTGTACCTGCTATAACACCAAGAAAGACCTTCCAGGATATCGTATATCTCAACCAATTCGGCGAACCGTATAAAAAATAAATAAAGAAAAAGGATTTCCAATGAACATACCGGTTATAAACTTGAAAGAACAATACAAAAAGGTAAAAAAGGATATTTCGAAGAGTTTGGAGGAGATTCTGTCGGAGCAAAGACTGATCCTCGGCAAATACTGTACCTTGCTTGAAAACGCTATTGCAGATTATGCCGGTGTGCCTTATGCAATAACATGTGCAAACGGCACCGATGCATTAATCCTTTCTCTCATGGCGCTCGGCATAAAAGAGGGTGACGAGGTCATTACAACACCGTATACATTTTTTTCAACAGCAAGCTCTATTGCCCTTCTGGGGGCAAAACCGGTGTTTGTTGACGTGAGGAAGGAAGACCTTAATATTGACCCTGTGCTTATTGAGCTCGCAATAACACCGAAAACAAAGGCTATCACAGTAGTTCATCTCTTTGGAAAACTCTGCGATATGGACAGTATATGTAAAATCGGAAAAAAATACGGAATTCCTATTGTTGAGGATATGGCGCAATCACTCGGCGCCCGGCGAAATGGAAACATGTCCGGAAGCTTTGGAGACATAGCATCCCTGAGCTTTTACCCGACAAAAAACCTGGGTGGCATAGGTGAAGGCGGGATGGTGCTTACAAAGAGAAAAGACCTCGGCGAGAAGGCAAAAAAACTCAGGGTTCACGGCATGGGTAATGCCACTTACCATCATGAAATGATAGGCATAAACAGCAGGCTTGACGAGATAAAGGCATGCGCCCTTGTTGCTAAATTTCCCTACCTTGAATCATGGAATGCAAAAAGGATTGAAAACGCAAAATTTTACAACAAAAAACTGGGTGGTTTGCCTATTATGCTTCCTCAGCTTGACAACGATACATCCCACATTATCCATCAATACGTTATAAGGGTAAAAGAGAGGGACAGGCTCCAGGGTTTTTTAAAAGAGAAGGGTATTCAGACAGGGATATATTATCCTGTCCCGCTTCATCTCCAGGAATGCTTCGGCTACCTGGGTTATGCAAAAGGTTCTTTTCCCGTCTCAGAAGATGCTGCTTTAACAAGCCTCGCTCTTCCGGCATACCCTGAACTGAAAAAGACGGAGAAAAACTATATTATAGATGCCATAAAGGAATTCTTTCATTAATAGACTGTTGTTAAGAGTGCTTTTGTCCATTCGATCCGTTTGTATGAATTTCGCCTTTATTACAGATGTCCCTTTACGGACAGGCAGGCAAGACAGGGGTCGGCCATACTTATGGAAATTTCCGGATACAAGTAGATTGACAAAAATGCATACATTTAATACATTATTCACAATGGAAGTGCCAAGGCGCCTGGTGGGTCTCCTGGTCTTCAAAACCAGTGCACGGGTGTAGAGCCCGTGGGTGGGTTCGATTCCCATGCACTTCCGCCATAACTTGTTGATTTAATTAATTGTGATCGGTACAATAAGTTGGTCCTTTTAACCAGCTTATGCTACCCAACAAAGTTTTACGAATATTATCTCAATTTTGCTGATAATGCGGAAAAAATGAATGACGGGGATAGCAGGTTAGCACCCGTAATTCTCATAAATAACTGTCCTGTTTAATCAAAAACAGGTTCCAAAAGATGGTAAAATTGCTTCATGGTCATTCATATGCAGGTCAGGTTAAGCATTGTTGTGATAGACCACTTATAATAATCAGGAAATTACTCAAACAAGGAAGGCTCTCATTCTTGATAATATGGCGTTCAGCTTCCCTCTCTACTCTCTAAACTTCCTCTCTGCCTCCCAAGACAGCCAAACCTCAGTGAAAAGATTATTTATTAATGTAATCAATGACAAAGTTCCCTACTTTCCCAGCACGATCCCTGTCGGGTCTATTTCCTCCCGTAGAAGTTTCAGATATTCCGGGGGAGGGGTCGGACTTTCTCTGATCACATCAGGGGGAATAATATCAAAACTGGAGTTCGCCTTTACCGATTCTATGGTCTCACCGGGATGGAGAGAAAGAAGCTCTATTCTTTTCGATTCTGTATGAAACCCATAGATTGCAAACTGAGTCACAAGCCTGTATGGCCCTGTCCCTCTCGGCAGACCCGCTTTCTCTCTGGAACCAGGACCGTCAAGATATCCCGCGCTGGTCAGAAAGTCAAGTTTATTGACAAAGGTCTGCTTAGATTGTTTTGCAGTTATAATAATAAGCTTTTGAGAGAAAGATGCCACATCCGCGGCGCCTCCTGATCCGGGCAGTCTGGTTTTGGGGTGGTCGTGGTCTCCAATCACCGTAGTATTCAGGTTCCCGTATATATCGATCTGTGCAGCCCCAAGGAAACCATAGTCAATGTACCCTGCCTGTGATAGAGACATAATATCGTGCATACTGCTTGCCATAATGCTTTTATGGAAGGTCCTCCCCTGTCCGACGGAAATGGGGAGTTCCGGTATGCGGGGGCCTATCCCTCCGGCCTCGAAGACAATGAGAAGGTTGGGGGCATGGGTTTTCTGGGCAAGCATGGCGGCGATTATCGGAAGACCCGTACCCACGAAGACGGACTTTTTGTCTTCAAGCATTAAGGCTCCCAGATATGCAAGGTATTCCCTTATATTATAGTTTTCCATAGTTCCTCACTTTCTCCAGGGAGCGCTCATGGGCTCTCTCATGGATTCTCTTCGTCTGAGATAATTCATCTGCCTGATGCCTCCGCAAAGCTCGAGATATTCTTCAAAATTGTGTACCCCGAATACATATTTCTGGAGATAGGCCTGCACGCCATCTTGGGTCTTAGCCATACCGAGCCATTCCGAGATATGTTCCTCATCGTAGAAGTAGACACCTGGCATCTCGCAGGGATGGGAGCCGTAGGGCGATTCAATAACTGCGTCAACACAGAAGAAGGGGATGACCGTCCTCCATGGTTCATCGCGGATCATCTCATCATTGACAATCTCTTCCGCTGTGACAATGAGCCTGCGGGCGCATCGGGCTAATTCGAAATCTTCCACTGTAATGCCGTCGATCTGGGCGTTTCCGTAAACATCAGCGCGGTTGACATGTATAAATGCCGCATCAGGGTAGGCCGCCGGAATAAGCACAATGGGATTTCCCGTATATGGATCCCTCGCGGTTTTGCAGGAACTGTATTTCAACGTATCGGTCCCGAGTAAGGTGCGGGAGGGAATAAAGGAAAGACCCATCATACCTGCAAGGAACCGCCATTGATACCCGCCGTTGCTTGTTTCTGCAAGGACTTTGCACTCCCCGCTTTCTACCATCCTTTTTCCTGCCGGGGAGAGGCCTCTTAACTCGTGACCAAAGGAGTAAGCGGGTTCTACCCTGTTCACACACCCGGAACCGACAAGAAGATCGAGGTCGTGAACTGCTGTTTTTCCTGCCATGGCAAGATTTCTCTTCTTCTGTCTTATTATCTCGTAGATGATCTCCATGGAGACTCTGACATGACCAAAGCCTCCGCTTGCAATATAGTCCCCATCTCCGACAAACTGTTCTACCGCCTCTTTGGCAGTCATCAGCTTGCTTTTCAGTTCCCGGGACTTCTTTTTCTGCACCCATTCGCGGGCCTCATCGGGGTGATGCCATCCGATAAGCTCGCCCGATCCTTCATCCAGTATTTCCATGCTTTCTCCTTTATCCTTCTGATCTTTATTCTTCCCAAACAAGGGCAACGGGTCTTACCCATCCGGCACTTGCCCGTTTTACCTTAATAGGGAAACAACAAATAGTGAACCCGTAGGGACGGCCTATGGCGGAGAGATTGGCCATTTTCTCCATGTGACAGTAACCTATCTCTATCCCGGCAAAATGGGCCTCCCATATGACCTTGCGGTCTTTTGTCTCTTCAAAGTCTTTGGCCTGAACAGAGAGGGGGCGGTCAAAGCTCCAAGCATCGATCCCCATTATCCTCACCCCTTTTCTCGCGAGAAAGAGGGTGGCCTCCCTGGTCATACCGGGACCCTTTGAGAGATATTCAGGCTTACCCCAGAAAGCATCGGCGCCTGTATGAATAATCACTATGTCCATGGGCTTAATGTCGTAGCCTATCCTTTTCAATTCATCTTTGATGTCTGATACGGTAATGCTATAGGAGTCTCCCTTATGACGAAAATCGAGAAGCGCCCCATCGTGGAAGCACCACTCGAGGGGTATCTCATCGATAGTCATGGAAGGCAGGCCGTTGTCCTGTGTTGGATGGTAATGGTATGGGGCATCCATATGGGTACCTGAGTGGGTAGTAAGGGTTATGGACTCGGCGGCCCAGCCGAGACCTTGAGGGAGGTCTTTGTCCTCCAATCCCGGGAAGAACTGCTTCATTGTTCTTCCGCCCTCGATATGGTCAATGTACTCTATCTTTGGTATAGAGACAGGCGGGTCACTTGGAAGGTCGGACTCTACGGTGATGCTCAAGTCAATAAAACGTGTATGTTTCCTATGTATATTATTGTTCATATTTTTTGGCCTCCCTTCCCATTTTTCTCAGGATTTATTACGTTCAACACTGTTTCGAAGGATGCCGATACCTTCCACTTTCAACTCGACAACGTCTCCGGGCTTGATCCACTTGTTCAGCTCTTTGCCGCAGCCATTACCCACTGTTCCCGAACCTATAAACTCTCCGGGATAGAGGGGGTCTTCCATGGACAGATATGTAATCAACTCGGAAACTCGAAATGCATATCGCTGCTCCTGCCATCCGACTACATTCTTGTTTTTATAGCTTACGGACATGCCCGCCCGTATATTTTTCGGCTAAAAAAATTACAGCGGCACAAGCTTCCATCGTGCCGAGACATAACATACTTTTCCCATATACACCTTATGTCTGCCTTCGGTTGCTTTGTCGAGTTCACGAGGCGTTACGTACTGGAGAGACCCACCTGAGCAGTGCTGGACACAGCTCGGAATAAGGCCGTATTCGAGGCGGTCGATACACATCGAACATTTCCACGCTGTACTTTTCTTCGGGTTGATCTGAATAGCGCCGAAAGGACACGCGTGCACGCAGTAACCGCATTCTTTGCACGCAGTGTTATCGACCAGAACAACTCCGTCTTTTCTTTTCGAGATAGCACCATGGGGGCATACCGCCATACACAGCGGGTCGTCGCACTGAAGGCATGTGGTAAACACAAAATCCGTGGTCAGTTCGCCATTTATGCTTCTTGGTTCTATGGTAACCACCGAGACCGCCCTCGGCCCCGGGGGCAGATCATTCTCCTGTTTGCAGGCAACCTCGCATGCAAAACAGCGTATGCACCTGTCTATATCAATCAGCAGCGTCCCGGTTTCCATTCCTTAAGCCCTCCTGATTCTGCAGAGTTGGCAACGGAGCTGCGCCGATCCGATGGCGCGCGCGGAATGCGCATCATGGGTAAGTCTGTTGGCATTATTCCTGCCTGGCCATTGGGATGGTGCCAGGAGCACTCGTGGGTCTATCCCTTCCGTGAGGTAGGCATTTCCCTCAATACTACCCCTTGGGGATTCGACGATAACGGGGTCCCCCTGCCCTATTCCATGTTCGAGGGCCGTCTTCGGGTTGATGTAAACAAGGAAATCGGGGATTATCTCCCGGAGTACCGGAATGTTACGCAGTTCGGTGTGTCTGTATATAGCTTCCTTCCTTCCCGTCGTTAGTATAAGTGGAAATTCCCTGGCTATTTCAGGTGAGCTTATCGGACTTTCCGAAGGTTCTGTGTGGAGTGGGAGAGGATCAAACCCCATAGATTCGAGCTTTTTTGAATAAAGTTCTACTTTGTAGGAAGAATGGAGACGTGAAAAACCAAGGTTGGTAAACCCTGTCTTTTCATATTTCCTGTATGTATATGGGACCGTGTACCTACCCATATTCCTGAACTCTTCAAAAGTCATACCTGAAGGTTCGAGAATGGCGCCGCACATAGACTCTTCGTCTTTGAACATTAGATTGCCAAACCCGAGTCTAATAGCCAGTTCATTAATAATCTTATAATCGGACCAGCATTCATTCACTTCTACTGCTTTCTGCTGAAGATGAATGTCATTGTAAGTCACCTGAAAAAACGTTTGGACAGACGAACGCTCCATCCATGTGGCTACAGGCAGGACAATATCAGCTAGAAGAGCTGTGGGAGTCATAAAAAAATCAGCAACAGCAATAAACTCCAGTTTTTTCAAAGCCTTCATTACCATTGTGCTATTGCCGTATGAAAGCGCCGGGTTAGATCCCTGGCAGTACATTGCCTTTATAGGGTACGGTTTTCCCGTAAGAATGGCCTTCCAGACCGTTGGGGCGTGTGCTGTGGGAGACCAGGAGTCTTTGCCTGCAAGGAGAGGAAATCTCTTACTGCCCAGCCTCTTTTCATGGTCTTCTTCTGTCAGAAGTTGATTAAGACTGATATTGGGATTAACCGGACGCGGCATGGGAAGTATGTTGCCACCTGGTACATCAATATTGCCCGTAATTGCTGCAAGTATTCCAAGCGACATACAGGACGATATGGTATCGGCGTTCTGCTCGGTTGCGACACATTGCATGAGCAGTGCCGGTGTTGTCATGGCATAAAGTCTCGCAGCTTCAATGATTTTCTGTGAAGGAACCCATGTTATTTCTTCGGCTTTCCGAGGAGGGTAATCCTGGACTCTCTCCTTCAATTCCTCAAATCCGTTGCACCATATATCAACAAAATCTTTGTCGTAAAGACCTTCATTGATTATCACATTGAGCATCCCCAAGGCCAGGGCAGCATCGCTCCCGGGCCTCAACTGCAGCCAGAGGTCCGCTTTGGAGGCTATCTCGGAAAAAATAGGGTCAACTACAATTAATTTTGCACCCAATGCCCTGGCATCCATCATCCACGAACATTTTATGGGAGATGTGTTGGGAGGATTCATGCCCCACACGAGCATACACTTTGTCACCTCCGGGTGAAGAAAAAGGTCCGGGCATTCAAGGGCAGGGGCAATGCCGAGAAGCTGCTGAGAGGTAAACCTGGGCCAGAGACACTGTGCGTAACCGGGACCCACTAACTGATGACGAAATGCATTGGCAAACCGCTCGAAATATTGAACCCATCCTCTCGCAGTACCCGTTGCGAGAAGCACGGCATCCTTTCCATAATCCCCTTCGATCTCTTTGAGTCTCCGGGCTATGGTGTCCAAAGCTTCATCCCAGGAAATCTTTTCCCAATTACCGGAGCCCCGGCGGCCGACACACTTCAGCGGATGTCTCAGTCTCTCGGGATGCTGAATCTGGTACTTCGAGGCCAGACCCTTTGCGCAGAGTATTCCCCTCGTAGTGGGAGAGCTTGGATCACCCTCAACCTTCACTACCTTTCCGTCTTTCACAAAAACCAGTGCATCACATCCATTATTGCAGTTACAGCAGGAACTCTTGAATACTGTCGCCCCGGTCCGCTCGTCCAGCCTCGTGGACTGAAGCCTTTCACTCCGCCTTTGAGGCACGTATCCGGGGGCTGCGACTTTTTCAAGACAATCGCCGATCAAACGGGAGGCAAGGGTTTCTTTCTTACATTTCGGGCAGAGCATTAAGAAGCTCAAATCCTTGCAATCACCCCTCTCACTGAGAAGAACGGTAAGCTTCATAAGCAGCTTTGCTGAAATAACCGGTTGCCCGCACTTCAGGCATGGCATTTTCGATGCTGCCTCGGTTTTTCTTCGTTTATCACTCACAATTTCTTTTCCGATTGTCTTCATCACTTCTACAGGCCCAGATATGCTTTTCTTACATGTTCACTTTCAGTTAATTCACATCCTGTGCCTTGGAGGCAAATCTGACCGTTTTCTACCACATAGGCCCGTCTTGCCAGCTCCAGGGTCTGGATGACTTCCTGGGAAACAAGGAGAATGGTAATACCCTGCTCATTCAGTTTTTTCAGAGTCATTAGAATGTCGGTTGATAATTTGGGCGACAGGCTCATGGTGGGTTCGTCCAGGATAAGGACTGACGGACGCGACATCAATCCCCGACCTATGGCAAGCATCTGCTGTTCGCCGCCTGAAAGGGTTTTGGCAAGCTGGTTCTGCCGGTCCTTGAGAATAGGAAAAAGGTCGTATACCTGTTGGAACGATTCCTCGATAAGTCTTCGGGGTCGCTTGAGATAGGCACCCAATTGAAGGTTTTCCTTTACCTTCATAAGAGGAAAAATCCTTCTCCCTTCCGGAACCTGAACAATCCCTAATTCGCAGATCCGCCGGGGTGAGAGACCATCAAGTCTTTGTCCGTGGAATTCAATAGATCCTGCCGATATTCTCGTGAGACCCGAGATGGCGCGAAGAAGGGTCGATTTGCCGGCTCCGTTTGAGCCTATTATCGCCACAAATTCGTGATCGGCAACATCAATTCTAACATCCCTGAGGGCCTGCAGCTTACCGTATGATACGCTTACATTATTTACACTTAGCATATGCTGCCCCCAAATACGCCTCGATCACCCTCGGGTTCCGAACAATCTCTTCGACCTCACCATCAGCAATTTTACGGCCGTAATCCAATACCATGATTCTGCTGCATGTTTCCATGAGGGCACTCAGGACGTGTTCGATCATTAAGATTGTAATTCCAAGTTCTTCGGATATCCTGAAGATAAGTTCAATGCCTTCCTTAACCTCGGAATCGTTTAAACCTGCGAAGACCTCATCAAGAAGGATCAGCTTGGGATTGATAGACAAGGCTCTGCCAATCTCCAGACGTTTTCTCTCGGCCATAATCAGATCACCCGCCATTGCATCCTTTTTGTCTGCCAGACCCACAAATTCCAGAACCTCGAGAGCCCTTTGCCTGCCTGTCACAATATTGCTTTCGCTGGCGCCATAGAGAACCCCGACTGCGATATTGTCAAGGGCACTCAGCTCTTCGAAGGGTCTGACAAATTGAAAGGTCCTCCCGATACCCAGCCGGGCAATTCTGGATGGCTTCCATCCCCCGATAGAAGTGCCATTGAAGGTAACCTTACCGCCATCGGGTGCATAAAATCCCGATATTGAATTGATGAGAGTAGTCTTACCGGAGCCATTGGGACCGATAAGCCCCATGATTTCTCCCTCTTTTACAACAAAATCGACTTCGGAAACAGCCGTCAAACCGCCAAATCTCTTGGTTACCTTTTCTCCTGTGAGAATAGGCTTTGAATCGGGGGAATGTTTTGCGTGTTTCATCATTTGATTTGAAGAACCTCCCTGGCCATGGATTCGAAGATCTCATCGGAAATGGACCATTTACGCACAATTGATTCGCGCTTGACCTTTTCCACAAGCTCATCGACCTGTTCTTTTGTGGCCGTAAAGCCAAATTTCTCCAGTTTATCCCTGACAATGGTCCCGCCGCTCATTTTACCGAGAATAAGGTTGACACCCCTGCGGCCGATTAACTCTGGTGCAAAAGCTTGGGTGCTGAAAGGTTTGTCTGTTTTGGCCATCCTTAGGGTCATGTCAACGACCATCCCTGACTCAAAGGTAAACTCGTTGTCCCCAATGATGGGTTTGTTGGAAGGAATAGGTATCTTGGCAATTTCCGATATAAGGCGGGAGGTGGGATATATGCGGTCAAGCCTTACGCCGGTATCGACCCCGAGAAGCAGTTCGGTACCCATAACTACTTCTTCGGTGGACGCATTTCCTGCTCTTTCACCAAGGGTGTTCATTGCAGTGTGGACCGTTACAGCCCCTGCCGCGATACCTGAAAGCATGACTGAGGTAGCCAGCCCGTAATCATTGTGAGCATGAAGGGCAACGGTAACATTCGGCGCCCATTCTTTGACTTTTCTTACCATATACATGGTTGTTAACGGGAGCCCAAAACCCATAGTGTCCGTATAGGTTATCTGATCAACTCCTGCTTCATTAGCCACTGCTTTGTATAATCTCTCAAGGAACGGCATGGGCGTTTTTGTGGCTTCCCAGGGCATGACCGAGGTTTCAAGCCCCAATTTCTTTGCAAGGGCCGCTGCTTTCACCAATTTTTCAACCATCTGATCCTCACTGAGACTCCACACAACCTCGCCGAACCATGGGGACGCTGGACATTCCACAACAACGCCGTCCGCACCGGCTTCAGCAGCAAACTCGACTTCTTTTTCAGCCCATCTGCAGAGAAAAACTATCTTGGTCTTTCGTCCGGCCTTTCGCATCTTTACAAGTTCCTTTGCCACTTCTCTGTCATCGGATGAAATGATTGGGAGGAGTTCTACGCTGTACACACCCATGTCATCGAGGGCCTCATATATCCGAAGCTTTTCGTCCGGCTTGAGTGCTACATGCGGTGTCTGTTCAGCTTCCCGTAATGTTACGTCATGGATACGGACCTTTTCAGGCAATGTATACTGCTGCCTGATCTCATCCAGGTAATTGAACTCTGTTACCCAGTATTTATCTGTCAACCATTTGTTTTTTTCTTCTGTCATTTATGTAACCTCCTGTTCATACTATTTTTATTATGAATCATAACGGTCTTTATATGTCTTAATTGGACTCTCGACTCGTTTTTCCTTCTACTTTGCTTTTCCTGAACAGACCTATCAGGCCGTTCGGCAAATACATGATTACCACCACAAGAAGGAGTCCGTATATTATTCTGGAGACCTCTGCACCTATGCCGGCTGCGGCAGTCAGTAATTCATTAATGATTATCAGAATGCTTGCTCCTACAATCGGACCAACCCATGATTTCCGGCCTCCAAGGAGAGCCATGAGGACCACAAGGACGGAGATATTCACATCGAAAATAAAATCCGGGTGAATATAACTCCTGTAGTATGCATAAATCCCTCCCACCACGCCTGCAAGAAATGCACTGATAACAAATGCCCATATCTTCAGCCATGTTGCGTTGACACCCTGGGTCTCGGCACTGTCCTCGTCATGAAATATCGACCTTAAACCGAGTCCGAATTTGGACCGCTCGACCCACATGGCAATAAGAATCACAATGAACATAAGAGCAAGCATAATTTCATAGAAAATCACCCGGTTTGCAAACATACTTACCTTCATGAAGGGCAGCCAGAGCCCTGTTGATGATCCGAGAGACTCCACATTAATGACGACAACCCGGGCTGATAAGCCAAGACAGAATGTGACAAGGACAAAATAAGGACCTCTCAGTCTGAGGCAGGGCCAGGCTATGATACCTGCCACTATAGCTGCGATCACACCTCCCAGGACCGAAGTGTAAAAGGGAGAGAGGCCCAGCTTGAGCAGCATGATTGAGCTTGTGTATGCTCCAATACCAAAGAATGCCGCATGACCGAAGTTCATGTACCCAGTGTATCCGCCGAATATGTTCCAGCCGCATGAAAGTGCTGCGTACATAAAAAGGCTGAACATGGCTGAAAGGTAGTAGACGTCAGGCCTTAGGAAAGGAAAAAGACCCAAGCCTATGACAACCAGAAATAAGATTAAAATTGAGCGGTTCTTCTTTTCCATCACTTCTCCGGATTTATTGCTGAAAAAGACCCGTAGGCTTTACCAACAGTAACAGAATTATTATTCCGAACAACACAAGGTTAATCCACGTCAAAGGGATGAGTGCAGAACTGATGCCTATGATAAGGCCTATAATAAGGCCTGATATGGCAGTTCCGAGAATGCTCCCCACTCCGCCGAGAATCACCACTGCAAAGACAAAAATGATCCAACCGTAATGTGTTGCCGGTTCAATCGAGTACATAAGACTCATGCAGGTACCGGCGATCCCGGCGGTTGCCAGGGATACGCCATAGGTAACTGCAGTTATGGTGCTTGTTCTGATGCCCATCAGAACAGCCCCTTCCCGATCCTGCCATATAGCCCTGGCTGCTTTTCCGAGAAAGGTATGGTGAAGAAAGATATATACAATCCCGACAGTGACGGCTGCAATGCCGAAACTGATGAGATGATTGACTGAAAGGGCTATATCGCCGATAAATATCGATTTCCCTGAAAAATCTGTTGTCACCAGCCTCGGAGTTGCTTTGCAGAAATAAAGCAGCATGTTCTCTACAATAATGGTTATACCGAAGGTGAGCACCAGGGACGCCGATGTAAGGTCCCTGGTTTTTCGTGCAGTTAATCGGATAACCGTCCGATCCATGATGACTCCGATTATAAAAAGAACCGGGATAACAATCACCAGGGAAACAAGGGGATGGACACCATAGAGTTCCAGGAGCCAGTAAGTGATGTATGCCCCTACCAGTGCAAACACGGGGTGGCTCAGGTTTACCACATGGCTTATACCAAGTATGAGACTGAAACCTACGGCAAGGACCGTGAAAATTCCGCCCAGAAGGAGTCCACTCACTATACTCTGGATGAATTGGTTTAATGATATTCCCTGCAAAGTATTTCTCCTAACAATATTTATTGAGCTGCAACAATTTCATAACGGAGAAAACAACGTTCTCTTCTCCGATTATTTCCCCCATGGTGGTTTGGGATATATTGGTTTTGCTGTTGTGGCTATCGGGTAGATCACCTCTGCCTTACCGTTGATCACCTGCATCACGTAGGAATATGGCAATGGCAAGCCTTTTTCATCGAATCTGTATTTGCCGCTGATTATGGTGATCTCGTTCTTCCTCAGGAAATTCTTTATGTCATCCTGTTTAAGTGTTTTTGCACCTTCAACACCCTTCTGGAGTGTCTCGATCCAGCTATAGCCGAAGAGGAAGTATTCAGGGGCATCACGTTCACCCCACTTTTCCTTTGCAAGCTTATTGAGTTCCTTGATCCCCGGATAAGGAAGGCTGTTTACCATAATGACTGCCTGGAATACATAGTTGGCATCTGCACCGAGCGTCTTTGTCCAGGCCGGAGATGTGGCGGCAATAGACTGCTGGAAGAACTTCGGGTTGTAGCCCAGTGATTTGGCGGAACGTACGGTGAGAACTGCATCCGGGAAAAATTGAGTACAGTAAAGAAGCTCCGCACCCCGCTCCTTGGCTTTGGAGATAATAGCATCGGCGCTTGTCAGAGGAGGATCATATGATTCCTCAAGAACAATCTTCATACCCAGTTTTTCTGCCCATTTACGCTCAGGGATAATACCTGAACGGCCTATGGGATTGTTCAGTCTGATAAAGGCAACTGATTTCGGTCTGTCTTTGGCAGGCAAACTGTCAAGAAACATAAAAAAGGCGGCGCTAAGCCACTCTCCCATCATAGGAGTAGCGCTGAAGGAATACTGAAACCCCTGACTGAAAGATGCCATGTGACCACCCTGGGAGATATAAATCATGCCGTATTTTTCTGCCACAGGCATCTGAGCGGCACAAGTGTTTCCAGGATATCCACCGATGAGGAGATCAGCTTTGTCTACCGTGATGGCTTTTTCAAGAAGCATGACCCCTTTGTCCGGTTTACCCTCGTCATCATATATTACGAGCTCCACAGGACGGCCCAAAAGCCCTCCGGCCTTATTAATTTTTTCAACCCAATATTCATAGCCCCGTTTTACCCATTTTGCGTTATCCGCAACCGGGCCGGTTATGGGAAGGGTGCCGCCAATTTTTATAGGCTTTCCCTTTGGTTCAGCCGCAGTCGCTAAAGACATTGCGAGCAACGTCATAAAACATACACAGATTAAAATTACGAATAATCTCCCTCTTTTCATTTTAACCTCCAAAAATTATTTTGCATCTTAAACCATTATACAACCATGTTTTGTTTTTCATCGTAATAATACAAATTATTACACATTGTATGCAGCCCATTCAGATCTGGCAAGCTCCTGCCGATAAACACTGCCAGCAACTCTCGGAACATGTGTCAGCAGTTTTTTTGAATTTTCTATAATCATGAATCCTTTCGTGCATTGTAAAACTATACGCTTCATTTAACAGATAAATTGATCAGCACTAAATAACTAATTGCACTACTCATGCCAAAGGATGTTCGCAAATACTTCAAGGAGACAATATATTGATTTGATTGATATTTTGTGATACCCGACAGATCCCGTAAAATGATGTGAAAGCACCATTAGCCCACAGCTTTTGTGGTTATCCGCAGAATATAAGATTATTTGTGGCTTTTTTAGAAAGAGATGGTGGAGAAGAAAATCGGTTCAGATTATTGGGCGCTGGATGCCCAATTTTTTCATCCAATATCTTAGCGTGCTCGCCTTGAGGCCCAGGCACCGGGCAGCCCCGGTAGGCCCTTCAATCTTCCAGTTGGTATCTTTAAGCGCTTTATTGATTTCTCGTTTGTATTTTTCAAGCTGCTGCTCTTTATTTGGAGACTTGCCTGAAAAGCGGAGCGGTATTTCAATATGAAGGTTGCCGCCACTGCTTGTGATCACCGCTCTTTCGATGACATTCTCCAATTCTCTGATGTTTCCAGGCCAGGAATAATTTTGCAATTCCTTAATCGTTTTCATAGAGATTGCATCAAATTGTTTCCCGATTCGCTTTCCATGTTTGTCTGCAAACCATCTCACGAATAGGGGTATATCTTCCACACGTTCTCTGAGCGGAGGAACATAGATCGGGAAAATACTCAAACGGTACCAAAGATCCTCACGGAATCTTCCAGCTTCCACTTCCTTTTCAAGATCCCGGTTTGTCGCCGCAATCACCCGCACATCCGTCTTAATTGTGATACTTCCACCGACCCGCTCAAATTCTCCATCCTGAAGCACACGGAGCAGTTTTGCCTGAAGCTCAAAGGGAAGTTCGCCGATCTCATCGAGAAAGAGGGTCGTACCATTTGCAAGCTCGAACCGGCCCAATCGTCTCGACTGGGCGCCGGTGAAGGCGCCTTTCTCGTGACCGAAGAGCTCGCTTTCTATTAGACTTGGCGTAAGAGAGGCACAGTTAACTTGAATCAAGGGCCTATCCTTGATTTTACTTGCGTTGTGGATGGCTCTTGCGATAAGCCCTTTCCCTGTACCCGTCTCGCCGAGCAAGAGGACGGTAGCATATGTAGGAGCTACTTGCTTTACCTTTACAAGAATCTGCTTCAGTGCAGCGCTTTTCCCCACAATGTCGCTAAAATCGTGTCCAAGGTTGATCTCTTCTCTGAGGTATGTGTAGTCGGCCTCAAAACGCTCTTTGAGTTTTCTTATCTCTGAAAGTGCGTTTTGTAACTTTTCCTCCGATTGCTTCCGTATTAGCGCATTCGCAAAGATCTCTCCGAAAAGACGCAGCCTGGGGATCAAATCTTGAGACCAGGTTCGATGTTTTTTGGTGGTCGTGAGAACAAGAGCACCCACGGTCGAACACGCAACTGATACGGGGATTGATAAGATAGATTTGACACCTATTCTAAGATAGAATTGTCTCACCCTTTCTGCTTCTTTGGGAAGTTCATCAAGGGTTGTCAGTTGCAGGGGTTCGCCCTTTGACCATTTTTCGAAGACATATTGAAGATCTTCAAAAAAGTTTGGGTCGCTTTGCATCCGTTCCTCGATAACTTTGCCGGTCACATTCTCCTTCTCCGGCACCCAGACAAAGGGTAAATCAAATCTAAATGAATGCTTGTCCTCATCGAGAAGATAAAAAACAGATCTATCAACATCCAGAAGCTGCCCCAAACGGCCGAGATCATTTCTTATGACCTTTTCAACATTATTAGTGGGTAAATTGATGTAGGTAGCGGATATTTCAGATAAAAGATGTTCAAACCGTAAGAGTTCATGAATCTGATCCGCCGATTTTTTGCGCTCCATGGCACCGGCAAGGATCCCCCCAAGATGACGGAACTCTACTACCAGTTCATCTGTCCAGATACTGCCATCATGATTTGAAGCAAGAAAAAGTATCCCACGGATTGGTTTGCACGCCTCAAGGGGCACTATCAGGGCAGATTTGATACCTTTATTTGCACAAAAACACCTACCTGCCATCTCATTCTGAGGTAGATCATCAGGCAAATGGGCCAAGGCAAACGTCCTCCCATTGAAAAAATCCGGAAAAATCCACTGAATATCTTCGTCAGTGATTGTGGCCGCAGATCCATCGGTTTCCTGATTTGTATAAGAATATATGATAGTGGCTTTTTTTCCGTCATCCGACAATCCAGTCAGGACAATCCAGTCAAACATGCCAAATTCCTGTGTAAGTTTGAGTCCTTTTTCGATCTCCTGATGAATATCGTAGGGCTGCATTCCAATCAGCTTTGCGGAAAGTTCGAGCAGCGATTTTCTAAACCGATGCATCTTATCCAAGGACGCTTTTTTCTGCGTTAATTTCATTGAGTTTTCCTTATACATCTTTAACATTCTATATGCATGAATGCAACAATGAACCCGACAATTATCTTTAAACTGCATACAGAATGCGGGCTTCTACCTTAAATTGAATTTCCCTGGTCCATTGCTAATATTATCTACCAACGCCATGAAAGCATGGATGGCCCAAGATACCCGAAAAGACTGAAAGGGGATGAGATACTCATAGAAGCACGCATCATTGCCATAGCCGATGTGGTAAAAGCTATGCTTCACGCAGACCATACAGAACTGAAAAGGAATAGATGCAAGGAAATAGAAAAGAATAAAGTATATTTGTAAAAAAAGCATGTCGTGATTATGATAATTCTATGTTGTTGTTTTTATAGGAATAAATCGTATTTCTAAAATGGGTGTGTGAGGGGCTTGGTGCGCTTCCGCCAATTATTCTTTATATTTTCCCAATAATGTGATCGGTACCATAAGTTGGTCTTTGTCGTTTGGTACCATAAATTGGTCTTTGTCGTTTGGTACCATAAATTGGTCTTTGTCGTTTGGTACCATAAGTTGGTCTTTGTCGTTTGGTACCATAAGTTGGTTAAAAGGACCAACTTATGGTACCGATCACATTATTCCCCATACTCGTCAAGATATCGTTCAATATATTCCGTCACCTTTTCGTTTGGTTGATATATGCCAAAGTGGCCTTCACAGAGCACGTCTACTTTAAGAGCAAGGAGCTTTTCCATAGATTTCTGCCAATGAGACATGTTGGCCCCGAATTCTGTAAGGAAGGGGCCGTGGATATCCTGACCGAAAAGTACTCTCTTTTCCCCCCTGTCGAGATAAACCGAGATAGACCCCGGCGAATGGCCGGGCGTGTGAAGACACACAATCTCCTGCCCTCCGAAATTAAAGCGTTCCTCCTTTGTATCAAACTTCACATCAACCGGTAAAGGTTCAAAACGAACACCATACCAGTAAGCTGCTGTCATCGTGTCGTCGCCTCGCTCCACAACATCAGCATCGAGGGCATGCATGATTATACGTGAGCCGAGCCTTTTCCGCAATTCGTATGCACCGCCGACATGGTCAATATGACAATGCGTAAGGATTATTGTTGAAAGTCTGGTAGGGTCAAAACCCAGTTCTTCAATATTCCGTATAATCATGTCAACGCTTGAACCCGCTCCGGTGTCAATAAGCACCATCTCTCCAAGGTTCAACAGATAGATCGAGCAATCCCGTGAATCCGTAAGGTCCGAATCTCCAACGAGATATATATCGTTTATGATTTCCTTTGGTCCCATTTTTTCTCCTTTCACGCGCATGTTGTTTGTCAGTTTATTATTAAGACCTTTTCAAAAGTGCCCTGATTGTTATTCTCTGTTATGTCCCGTCTGCACGGGATTACTGCCCGCTTCGCTCTACTGGCGGAAGCCGGAATCCAGTAAATTCAATAACTTCTGGATACCGGTTTCCGCCAGTATGAAGGCATTTTAGAGTTTTGCAAATGTCTTATTTTTAAATTCCTCAGAATAACAAATATTAACATGTTTTTAATGGCTTGGAAAGAAAGTGTGATCGATTAAAATCCATATAGACATTTTATCAGGATTTTTTTATAGTAAACATAAAAAACTCTTATAAAGGAGCATACATGAGAAAGTTCAAAGGATTACTGACGGCAGTCTTTTGCATTATGGTGCTGTTTTGGCTTCAGGCCGCGTCGTCAGCAGCTGCCTTCAACGCTGAAAGCTATAAAACTTTCGTTAAGGGTGAAATGAAAACATGGAATGTGCCCGGCGCCGCAATCCTGGTCATAGAGGATGGAAAGGTTGTCTTCTCAGAAGGTTTCGGCTACAAGGATATGGAAAAAAAGACTAAAGTAACGCTAAAAACCCTTTTTGGCATCGGTTCATGCAGTAAGGCCTTCGTCTCCCTTCCCATAGGCATGCTTGTTGATGAGAAAAAGATTGATTTTGACAAGCCTGTCCGTGAATACTACCCCGCCTTTCAGCTCAATGACCCCTATGCCACAGAGTACGTGACAATACGGGATTTACTATCGCACAGAACAGGCCTCCCCAGATATGATACAGCCATTGATCCGAAAGACGCATCTAGGGATGAGGCAATGAAAAAGCTTAAATATTTTAAGCTGAATAAAGGGATCAGAGAGCGTTTTCAATATTGTAATTTTCACTATCTGGCAGCAGGGGCCATAGTGGATAAAGTCTCAGGGATTACATGGGAGGAATTTGTTTTAAACAGAATATTCAAACCTCTGAATATGAACAGCTCCAGTCTCTCTCCCGAAGATTTAAAAAAATCCCCTGATTATGCTTTTCCTTACAAAATGAATATGGAAGCATTAAAGAAATTCCCTGAAAATCAGGCAGAGTATGTCAGCGTGCCTTTAAAGAAACTTCCTGTTGAGAATATAGGGGTATACGGGCCTGCGGGCTCCATCAATTCCAACCTTGAAGATATGGCAAAGTGGGTCTTGCTGCACTTGAATCAGGGTAAAATCGGGGATAGACAATTGATTTCAAGGGACGTTTTGACCGAGCTTATTACTCCGCAGATATTGACAGGCGGGCTGCTTAAATATGAAGAAGTTCTGCCCGGGAGCTATGGAATGGCATGGGGGATAACACCCTACCGGGGACATTATCTTGTCAGCCACGACGGCATGATTGAAGGGTTTACCGCGCATGTAGGCTTTATTCCAAGGAAAAACATCGGTCTGGTAATCCTTACCAACAGAGCGGACAACTATGAGTTTATTGCCTCCGTATCCTATTCCACGTATGATAGAGCGCTGGGTTTAAAAGAAATATCCTGGAATAAGAGGTTTATTGATGAATATCCGGCTGCTTTGGCAAATTTGAAAGCAAGCAGGGAAACTGAGGAAAAGAACAGGAAAAAGGATACAAAGCCGTCCCATGCTCTGGCCGATTATGCCGGAAAATATGAGCATCCGGCCTTCGGTGCCGTGAAAATAGAGCTTAAAGACAACAATCTCGTATTTTCTTTAAGGGATATTAAAGATACGATCACAACGCTCAAACACTTCCAGTACGACACCTTTAAAACATCGAGCAAAAGCATTATCGGAGGCTTTGATATGAAAATGACCTTCATGATGAATGAAAACAGCGATATAGACAGACTATTATTGCCCTTTGAGCCGGCTGTTAAAGATATTGTCTTCAGGAAGGTAAAGTAGTATCAGCAGGGGGCATTATGATTGACAATACATCCTTTACTGTCCGCGATATGCCGAAGGAAGAAAGGCCCAGAGAAAGGCTTCTCCGGCTTGGCCCGGAAGCGCTTTCCTCGCCGGAACTTCTGGCGCTGATTATCGGTCGCGGAGTTTCAAAGAGATCAGTCATGACCATCGCTCAGGAATTATATGCAAAATTCCGCAGCGTCAGGGGCATAAGCGAAGCAACCATAGAAGAACTTTCAGAAATTAAAGGCATCGGCCCGGCAAAGGCAATACAACTCAAGGCGTCTTTCGAGCTTGCAAAAAGGCAGGAACTGGAAACCGAGAATGGATTTGAGGGCATGGATGTCAAGAATCCTCAGAGTGTTGTTAAAGCTATACGGGCAAGTATCAAGGATATGAAAAAAGAGCATTTTATGCTCATTATACTTAACACGAGAAATAAGATTATTCGCATTGAAAACATCTCTGTAGGCACCCTCAACGCCAGTCTGGTACATCCCAGAGAAGTTTTCAATAAAGCGATTGCCCACACCGCGTCATCGGTGGTTATCGCCCATAACCACCCCTCCGGTGACCCGGAACCCTCTGAAGAGGACCTGAAAATTACCCGCCGTCTTATAGACGCAGGCAGAATACTCGGCATTGAAGTCCTTGACCACATTATCATAGGAAAATATTCCGCAAAAAGCACGATTATCGGGGAAAGCAAACCCGAAAAAGAAAGCTATTGCAGCTTCAAGGAAAAAGGGCTCATATAGATAAGAGCCGATATTCGGGTTTTAGAGATAGTTTTATCACAGGCATCGGGGCCTATTTTATTGTAATCGTTTTAGATGAGAATTTTAATAGCCGCAGTTTTTCCCGCCCGTCTCATAGCTCTGGCGGACAGGAACCTGCGTAAATAAAAATGTGGAACAAAAGCATAACAGCACAGGAAATCAGGAATCTCAATATCTACCCCTGGGCAGCATTATCGTGGAAGAACAGATTCGTTCATCCATTGACACAACGAGCGAATCCTTAAAGCCCTTATGTAGTCAATCAATAGATTGAAAATTAGCACGACAAACGATCAATTACCATGAAGTATTTTTTCCACTAAATTCTTCACTTCTTTTCTCTTGAAAGGCTTTTTCAGGGCCCCCTGAAAGCCGTAATCGGCATAGTTCACAATGACAGGATCATCCACATAGCCGGAAGCAATTATGGCCTTGATAGATGGGTCGATCTTTAACATCCACTCCATGGCAAACTGACCCCCCAATCCCTGGCGAACCGTCAGATCCAGAAGCACCAGATCAAAGGGCGCCCCGGAATGGAGAGCTTTTCTGTAAGTATCAAGCGCCTCCTGTCCATCCTTCACATCCGTTACATCATAACCCAGTCGCTCCAGATAGGCCCGCTCGATCGCACGAATCTGAGGCTCATCGTCCATGATAAGGACCCGGAACGTATCGGTCGATAATGTCTTCTTAAACTCTTTTTCCTTGGCCGGATCCATCGGTTCCGGAAGATAAAGGGCAAAAGAAGTGCCTTTTCCCGGTTGAGATTTCACTGTGATATGGCCGCCGTGTTTCTTCAAAACAGAATAACAGACCGCCAGCCCAAGTCCAAGTCCCTTCTGGGCATCCATCTCCTTGGTAGTGAAATAGGGATCAAATATCTTCGACAGATGCTCATAGGGGATGCCTATGCCCTCATCGGTAAAGGTCATTTTGAGATACGGTCCCCCTTTGAGGGCAAGATCTTCTCCGTCAGGTATCTCAACATTCTCAACCTGCACCGTAAGATTCCCTCCCTGGGGCATGGCCTCCACAGCGTTCGTCGTCAAATTGTAAAAACACTGCTTCATCTGTAGTTTGTCTACCTCAACAGGTCTGAGATTATCCATAAAGTCGAACTTCACACTGACTTTTGTTCCCTTTGCTGTCCTGTGGACAGCATCCCTGATGATCTCAGTAACATCAAAGATTTTCATGTGGGGACCCCCGCCCCGGGAAAACGTGATCAGCTTGCTGGTCAGATCCTTTGTCTGCTCAATACTTTGCATAGCAGTCAACAGCCGTTTGCGAGAAACATGATCAGCGGGCAGGTTTATGAGGGCCAGATCAATATACCCCCACGCTATAGCCATCAGATTGTTGAAGTCATGGGCAATCCCACCGGCCAAAACACCCAGGGACTCCAGTTTGTGAGCCCGGAGCAGTTCCTCCTCCATCCGCTTACGGTCGGTGATGTCGCGCGAAATGGAGAGAGCAGCCTGTCTGCCAAGATACTGGAACTTGCGGATGTTGCTCTCCACGGGGATTCTAAGTCCATCCTTCGTCACATGAATCGTATCAACGAGAATGTCTACCTGTGAAGTAAGGCTAATTCGTTTGTCGGCAATCCGTTCATATTCTTCCGGCAACGTGATGTCCCGTGGCGCGAGGGACAGCAGCTCCTCCCTCGTATAACCCAGACGGCGACAGGCCACATCGTTGACCTGGAGAAAACGCCCGGGCAGACCTTCCTCGTCCAAATCGTGCAAGAAAACGGCGTCGTTGATGCTCTCGAAAAGAATGCGGTATTTCCCCTCGCTCTCCCATAGCGCCTCCTCCGCCAGCTTGCGGTCAGTGATGCCCTCAACTGTCCCTTCTTGGTAAATTAACGCACCTTCATCGTTTCTAATTGCACGGGCATTTAGGGATGCCCACACAGGTTTTCCGTCTTTATTGAGGAGTTGTGTCTCAAACCCCTTGATTATCCCTTCCGCTTCAAGGGTGTTTTTGAACGTTTCGCGATCTGCCGGATTTGCATAATATTGTCCGCCGATATCAGTGATTTGCTCCATGAATTCCTGCGGGGAATTATAACCTAAGAGCTTTGCCAGGGCAGGATTAGCGGAGAGCAATCTTCCTTCCATTGTGGCCCGAAAGATACCTTCTACAGCGTTTTCAAAGAGGGAACGGTATTTGGTTTCGCTCTCATGCAACGCTTCCTCAACTCGCTTAAGTTCGGTTTCCGTTTGTTCCAGTTCGTGGATTCTCTTTTTTAATACAGATATCTCTTTGATCAGTTCCGGCTTTGTCATGGATGGATCTTTCATCTTACCTTCCTATGGTATAAAATAGTAAGGAAAAATATCAAGATACTAAGAATACTATCTTTTGAATGCAAAAATGTCAATGCTTCAGGTTATTTATTACTATTTGAAAGCTACTATGAAAGTTAAAAAGCTGTCTGTGTTTGTTTCGGGAAGCTATACGTAACATATCCTGCTTTCTCTCTTAATATTGGTTACTTACATCCTATTTTCCTTTTACTCATGGCACCTTCTTCTTGTAAATATAGCACAGGATCATCCGCTACATTCAGTCATTTTTGGAGTAAACGGCAATCCGTTCAAATTAATACCCGTTTTTGCCACTTGAATAGCAAGATTTCTGTGCACTTCAGGCAGTACGCGTACATAAATTTGCGCCGTATCTTTTACAGGAAATCGGTGGAGGATATGATTGAAAAAGGTGTATAATATAAGATGGTTTTATGAAGATGGTGGATCAATTAACTGACCCACTGCGAGAAGGTAGAGCGTTAAAGTAAAAAACTTTCGCAGTAAGCTGCGGGGAATTTGTCCGCTTGAAATTAAAAGGAGGGTACAATTATGAAGATTAAATTTTATGGACACTCGGCATTTATGATAACAACTGATACGGGCATAAGAATTATTACCGACCCTTACCAATCAGGCGCCTTCGGCGGGGCGCTGTCATACGGTGAAATTACCGACGAAGCCAATATCGTACTTGCAAGCCATGACCATGAGGACCATAATTATACAAAAGATATTAAGGGAAAATTTACGCACATAACAAAAGCCGGTACTCATAATGTTAACGGTCTGAAAATAAAGGCAATTCCAAGTCATCACGACACATCAAAAGGCAAGGACAGGGGTAACAACCTCATATTTGTTGTATATGCCGATGAACTCACAATAGTGCATGCCGGTGATTTGGGCCATACCCTGGAGAAGGAAGCTCTCGAGGAAATCGGAAAAGTCGATATCCTGCTAATTCCTGTCGGGGGTTTTTACACCATTGACGCACAGGAGGCTACGAAAGTTATGGATGATCTGAAGCCTGCCATCACCATACCGATGCACTTTAAAACTGATAAATGCAATTTTCCCATCTCGGATGTCACGGAATTTATCGGGGACAAAAAAGGCGTTAAGAGGGCAAAAGCTTCTGAAATTGAGATCAAAAAAGAGTCGCTGCCAAAAGAACATGAAATAATAGTTCTGGAACCTGCATTATAGGAGATATTTGATATGCTTAAACCTTTATTTACAAAAGAAGAAATTGACAATGCTGTGAGAGGCCTTGCTTTATCTATCGAAAGAGACTTTGACGACGAGGAAATTTATTTTGTTTGCCTTCTGAAAGGCTCTTTTATGTTTATGTCAGACCTCATACGATATATTAAAAACCCGTCAAAAATTGATTTTATGAGGGTTTCGTCCTATGGAAACGCTATGGAATCCAAAGGGGAAATCATTGTCACAAAAGACATTGAAGAAGACATACAAGATAAGAACGTGATAATCGTCGAAGACATTATTGATTCAGGGCTCACGCTGAGGAGTATAAAAAAGATGCTCCTTGAAAGAAATCCAAAATCCTTGAAGATTTGCGCGCTTCTTGATAAAAGGGCAAGGCGGCAAGTGGAAATGGAAGGCGATTATGTGGGGCTTACTATAGAAGACGGTTTTGTTGTGGGCTACGGGATTGATTACGCAGAGCAATATAGAAATCTCCCGGAAATATGCGTGGTTGAAAAAGACTGCGTGGAATGAGCAGGTTGTGAACAACATAGCATCTTCAATGTGGAGGTAAATATGCAGGTATTGGTTATGTATCATTCGAGGTCCGGCAACACTAAAAGAATGGCCGAGGAAATTGCAAAGGGAGTCAATGAGGCAGAGGGCTTAATCTGCTTGGTAAAACCGGTAACAGAAGTCACAAAAGAAGATTTTTTGTCTTCGGATGGCATTATTGCAGGCTCTCCTGTTTATTTCGGTTCAATGGCAGCCGAATTGAAAGCGGTTTTTGATAAGCTTGTTGTTGTTCGCAAACAGATGGGCGACAAGGTGGGCGCTGCCTTTGCAACTTCCGGCGATCTTTCCGGCGGAAAAGAAACCACTATGATCTCCATTATCCAGGCATTTCTCATATACGGAATGATTGTAGTTGGCGACCCCTTAGATGCAACAGGTCATTACGGTGTTGCATGCACAGGCGCACCGGATGAAAAAACAGTCCTTAACGCAAGGAAACTCGGAAAAAGGGTTGCATTGCTGGTTAAAAAATTAAAAGGTTGAGTTTATTAACTCCACAGCAAAGTGGAACTGGACAAACTATCATGGAGGATTAGAATGACAGCAGAACAGCATGACAGGCAAGGCTTGATTGCAAGAGAGGATTGTGTCCTTGTGATTATCGATGTCCAGGAGAAATTAGTGCCGGCAATATCGGACAAAGAAAACGTTGTTGAGAATGTGCTTCGGCTTGTCAGATTCGCAAATATAATGAGGCTGCCCATAGTGGTAACTGAGCAGGAAAAGCTTGGCAATACAATTCCTGAAGCAAATAAAGAACTGGAATATGCTCATCGGATAAAAAAAGTTCATTTCAATTGTTTTTTCTGTGGTGACTTTTCTGACTGGATTAACAAGCTTGGAAAAAGCACCCTTATTCTTGCGGGGCTTGAGGCTCACATCTGTGTGGCCCAGACTGCAATCTTTGCACTGCCCCGCTTCAATGTGCACATTATGAGCGACGCTGTTTCTTCCAGGGCAAGGGGAAACCATATCGTTTCCATGGAAAGGATGCGCCAGTGCGGCGCTGTAATATCATCCACCGAGATGTTCATTTATGAGTTATTACAAAAGGCAGGAACCAATGAGTTTAGGTCTGTCCTCCCGCTTGTAAAGTAGCGATTCGTCAGTGCAAAACCCTTCTTACTCAAAACTATTTTTTGCATTTCTGAAACTCGGTGCAGGCGCTTTCGGCGGACCGGCCCTGGTCGAATACATACGCAAGCTGTCAGTGGAACACAATGCGTGGCTTGATAATGAGGCCTTCAAAGATGGTGTTGCTCTGTGCCAGTCCATTCCTGGCGCAACGGCCATGCAAATGGCTACATATGTCGGCCTGAAAACCAACGGCATTTCAGGGGCAGTTCTTTCATGTTCAGGTTTTGTGCTGCCCGCTTTTTTATTGATGCTGGCATTTTCAGCACTATACACACATTTTCACGACTTGCCCCACATTATCTCAATATTTGCTGGACTTAATATCATCATTGTTGCCATAATGCTGAACGCAACATATTCTTTCGGAAAAACATCGTTGAAAGATTATAAAGATGCCGGATTAGCATTTGTTTCTGCGGGATTGCTATGGGTCGGCATTAGCCCTTTTCTGGTTGTGTCAGGAGCGGCTTTGCTGGGCATTTTAGTGTTTAAGGGTGAAGGCGTTGTTGTAAGCAGTGCAGGAAGAGGAACTGCTTTGTTTCACATGAAACATATTCTCTTTTTTTCTATTGCCCTTGTTTCAGGCTTTGTTTTTCTATATTTTTTCAGCATTAAGTTGTTACAGCTTTCCGCCGTAATGTTCAAAGTGAATCTTTTTGCCTTTGGCGGCGGATACAGCGCCTTGCCTCTTATGCTCCATGAGGTTGTTAATGTCAGGGGATGGATGAACAATAAAACCTTTATGGACGCGATAGCACTCGGACAGGTTACTCCAGGGCCGATCATTATCACCTCAACTTTTGTGGGCTATCTGGTTGACGGACTGTCCGGCGCCATAGTCAGCACACTCTCAAGCTTTGCATCGTCGTTTTTTGTATTAATAATCTCTGTCCCCTTTTTCGAAAAGTTAAGGATTTCCAGATATTTTTACAGTGTAACAAGGGGTGTGCTTGTAACATTTGTCGGACTCCTTTTATACGTTTCTGTCAATTTTTTCCTTGCAATCCAATGGGATATTATTAAAATAATCTTTGCGTTCCTTACATTGCTTGCTTTGTACAAGAAAATCAATATTCTTTATGTCGTGCTTTCAGGAATACCCATATCAATATTACTATTCAGTAAGCCATAGACTTTCATTGTTCCTTTTTTCAAAACTTCTACCAGCTACTATTGTGTATAATATTTTCCTCTTGACAAGAAGACCATATTATTTTTAAATGTACAAGTATGGATAAATTCGCAGGGTTTTTTGGATATTATTACTTTAGAAGCTTGCACCCAGGCATAAATTTGCTTTAATATAAGCAAAGAGCCATGGGTGCAAAACCCATGGCTCTTTTAGTTTAGGGGCTGTGGAACTAATGTCCATGGTCTTTTTTGCTATTTTAGGAGGAAATAATGATAGTTTCAAACAAGATGAGAAGGCTTATCCGGAACCAGGAGGGATGGACAAGGAAGATGTTTGAAGAAGGTATGCAGATGAAAAAGGCTCTGGGCGAAGATAAAGTTTATGACTTTTCTCTCGGGAACCCTGATGTGGAACCCCCTCAGGCATTAAAGTCTGCCCTGATAGACATACTTACACAAACAACGCCCGGTATGCACAAATACATGGAGAACAGCGGTTACCAAATCGTAAGGGAGGGGATTGCCGAGTACCTGAAGATGCATTATGGGTTACCGTTTACAGGCAAGCACGTTTTCATGTCTGTTGGGTGTGCAGGCGGTATTAACATACTTTTTAAAAGCATGTTAAACAAGGGCGATGAAATTATCGTGCCAAACCCCTTCTTCTGGGAGTTTAAAAACTATATTGAAAACTTCGGCGGCATAATGAGGCTTGTTGATACAAAAGAGGATTTTCAGCTCGATATAGAAAAAATCGAAGCCGCAATAAACGATAAAACAAAGGCTATTCTTATAAACAGCCCGAACAATCCGACAGGGGCCGTATACAGTGAAGAAAGCCTAAAGGAACTGGCAGGATTACTATACAGGAAAAGAGAGGAGGGTAAAGAGATATATATTGTGGCGGACGAAGCATATAAAAAGATTGTCTATGACGACATTATGCTGCCGAACATCTTTAAGATTTATGACTTTGCTATAAGTATTACCTCCCATTCAAAAGACCTTGCCCTACCCGGCGAGAGAATTGGATACATCGCTATATCGCCCAATATAAAGGAGATTGATCTTCTTATCTCAGGGCTCATCATATCCATAAGGGCTCTGGGATTTGTGAATGCCCCTGCTCTTTTTCAACGCGCCGCAGGCATGTTTCAGGAAAGCTCTGTAGATGTCATGGAATACAAAAAAAAGAGGGATATTATTTACAATACACTTATTGAATCAGGCTTTGAATGCGTTAAACCCGGCGGCGCGTTTTACCTGTTTCCGAAATCTCCCATTAAGGACGAGCTTGCATTTGTCAAGAGAGTGCAGAAGGAGGAGAGGATTCTTGTTGTGCCGGGAAGAGGGTTTGGCAGAAGCGGCTATTTCAGAATTGCATACTGTGTGACTATGGAGAAAATAATGAATGCCCTCGATGGTTTCAGAAGAATAGGCAAGCGATATTCGTAAGGAGGCAACAAATGGTCATTTCAAATAAGATTTCAGAATTAATGAAGAGCTCTTCCTGGATTCGGGCCATGTTTGAAGAAGGGGAGAAGCTGAAAAAACAATACGGTCAGGACCAAATATTTGATTTTACCCTGGGCAATCCAATTACAGAGCCTCCGGATGAGTTAAAAAGGGAACTTATAAAGATAGTTTCATCTGATATAAAAGGCAAGCACAGGTATATGACAAACAGCGGCTATGAAGACGTGAGGGAAGAAATTGCGGCATTTTATCGGGAGCGTTCAGGGCTTGATTTTACAAAAAACAACATTATAATGACGGTAGGATCGGCAGGGGGCATCAACGTTGCATTGAAGTCGCTTCTTGACCCGGGAGATGAAGTAATTGTGCCGTGCCCGTTTTTTGTGGAGTTCATGTTCTATGTAGGGAACCACGGTGGTGTAATGAAGCTCGTAGACACAAAGGATAATTTTCACCTCGATATAGAAAAGATTAAAGAGGCGATTACCGATAGAACAAAGGTAATTATTATAAATTCTCCTCATAACCCTACGGGCGTTGTGTATAACAAAAAAGAGCTTAAAGAGCTGGCATCTGTACTCAATGAAAGAAAAAGGAAGGGGCAGAGAATATTTGTTATCTCCGATGAGGCATACAGGAAGATCATCTATGACAATATTCAGTTTCCGGATTTATTCCTCCTTTATGAGGATACCATTACAATTACGTCTCATTCAAAGGATCTCGCTTTGCCTGGTGAAAGAATAGGGTATATTACTATATCTCCCCTTATGAAGAATGCAAGCAAGCTCATCGATGCTGCCATATTTGCAAATAGAATCCTCGGGTTCATCAATGCCCCCGCAATCATGCAGAGGCTTGTCGCTAAGTTTCAGAGGAAGAGTGTAGATATAGCAGATTATCAGAGAAAGAGGGATGTCATATACAATATACTTGTAGACGCAGGTTTTGAAGTTGTAAAGCCTGAAGGTGCCTTTTATATTTTCCCGAAGTCACCGATAAAGGATGATATTAAATTTGTAAGCAACCTTCAAAAACATCGTGTACTTGCAGTTCCAGGGGTCGGCTTTGGCAAGCAGGGCTATTTCAGGATCGCATATTGTGTTGAAATGGATATTATTGAGCGTTCAAGACCATTTTTTAAAGAGGTACTGGCCAAAGCCAGATAGTGAAACAATAGTGATGCACAGAGAAAAATATTATCCTTTCCGTAGTTTTATGAACATATGCTGTGTATTGAAGAATGGAGTTGCAGATTATTTAACTTTTTAGTTTCTATTTTTTTAATGCGGTCAAGATCGTTCCGGTATCTATGTGTTTGGCAAATGTATCTGCGAGCAGCTCTCTGTCCATACCTTCTTTTAGTAAGCCCTTTAAATGAGGAAAAACACCGAGTATGGGCACTTTTATGTGCCATCTTAATGCTTCAGGATTAGTTTGTGCTGCAAGGTCATTTACCCCGCTGTCGTTGTTTAAAATCACACCGATAATTTTTATACCTCTCGACTGCAGGTAGCTGCAGGTAAGTAATGTATGGTTTATAGTGCCCAAGCCAATTCTTGATATTATGATGGTGGGCACATCCCACTTTTCTATGAGATCAGCATAAAAAAAATCTTTTTTGATCGGTACGAGTACGCCTCCGGCTCCTTCTATTACAACAATATCGTGTTTTTTTGTAATCTTTTTGTATATCCTGTCAACAATATCGATATCTATTTGAATATGCTCAAGGTTTGCTGCAACCTCCGGCGCAAGGGGAGCTTCAAACATATAGGGATTTATATCGTCAAGGTCGTCTGTACTGCCAGATGCCTCTCTCAAGCAGATTGCGTCCCAGGGAAGCAGATCTTTATTTCTCTTTGAAATCCCGGTTTCAAAGGGCTTCATTACGCCTACGTTTAAATTTTCCCGAAGCGATAAGAAGGCGGACATACTTGCTGCTATTGTGGTTTTACCAACTCCTGTATCTGTGCCGGTTATAAAGAGCGTTTTCATTATCTAACAATCGTGGAAAGGAGGATTGCAAGGCCGATAAAAATACATGCGCAGATTAATGAAAGTCCTATGTTGCCTTCTTCCGAGATTTTTTTCTCAAAATCGGTTGAAAATATTGCGCCAACAATCTTCACCGAAACCAATACAATAATCATATAAACTGCGGAATAAACAAACATTTCAACAATATTTCCAAGTAGTTTCCACATACAAAACCCCTTAGTTTGTTAGGTAGTATACAAGATTGTCAAGAGCAGCTGTAAAGAAAACGTTTCTTACTTTAACAGGGTCTTCGGCTCTAACCGGCGCAGGTGAAAAATTTAAAATCCCCTTTATGTTTGCATCAACTAGGAGGTCTGCAACTTTCTGAGCCTCCTGCGGGGGCGTTGTTATGATGCCTATTTCAATCTTTCTTGATTCTATCACTTCTTTTAACATTTCCATATGAAGAATCTCGACAGGCTTTCCTACCTTTTCCGATATCTGCCCGATAACTTTGACAGGGTCTATATCAAAGGCAGCTGCTATCCTATAATTTTGTTTTAAAAAGTCTTTATATACAAGGAGGGCACTTCCAATGTTTCCAATACCAATAACGGCAATCCTCCACTCCCTGTTCACACCAAGTATTTCTTTTATATGATGCTCGAGCTCTTTTATGTTGTAGCCCATACCTCTGATACCGAATTCGCCGAAATATGCAAAATCTTTTCTCACCTGAGCCGCATTAACATTGCATATTGTCGCAAGAAGCGCACTCGATGCTACTTTTTCATTTTTCGTTTCAAGGTCTTCAAGACATTTTAAATAGTTTGATAATCGTCTTACCGTAGCCCCTGGAATCTTAGGGTATTTAGCCATTTCTGCACCTTTTTAAATTAAATTATCCTATATTTACTAACAGTTATTAACATAAAATGCAAGAGTAATATTTAACAAGCTACCAAATATTATAGGCATCTAATACGGTCAGCCAAGGCAGTAAGAGAAATATTTATCAAGCAGATATTATTTTTTGTAGCTTCCTTATACCTAATATATCCTGCCGGGAAGCATGTTGATATAACCTGGTAGCTTATATTTAGCTGGTAAGGGAAATATAAAGCAATAGAACGTGGGGGCTCTCTGCGTAATGGCTTAAACATGCTTCTATATAATTCTAAATTAGAATGGTGGAGGTGGCGGGAATCGAACCCGCGGCCCTCTCGTTGCGAACGAGATGCTCTCCCGCTGAGCTACACCCCCATCTTTAAACCACAATGTGATTATATTATTTTATATGTGTTTCAATATCAAGATATTTATTGCCTGTTAAGCCGTTAATTAATGCCCAGAAGCCTTTTTATCGTTAGTTTCATCTCGCTCATGTCTGCAGATTTCACCACATACGCATCTGAAACCCAGCTTGAAAAATCCTGTTTAAACTCTCCGTAAGCTGAGCATAAAATTACAAGCTGATCCTTGTTCAGGTTTTTAATTTCGTTCAATGCTTGTATTCCATCCATTCCGGGCATTTTTATATCCATCACAATTAAATCAAACCTTGCACCTTTCACTTTTTCAATCGCTTCGAACCCGTTTGAAGCGATCTCTATCTGGTATCCCTCTTCCTCGAGCTCTTCCTTAAAAAGAAACCGTATATTATCTTCGTCATCCACAACCAATATTCTTATCGCATTCATAAAAACTCCTCTTTTATTGTATTTTCTTTTAAAGGGAGGTAAACAAAGAACGTGACGCCTTTCCCTGCCATATTTTTTATTTCAATTCTTCCGAGATGGTTCATAATGATTCTGTTTGATATGGCAAGACCTAAACCTGTACCTTTTTCTTTAGTTGTAAAAAAAGGATTAAATATATTATCTATAACTGCCGGGTCTATCCCGCCCCCAGTGTCAGTTATGGAAACAACCAGAAAGGGATCGTCGTCCAGCACGGTCTGTTCTGTTTGTATGGTTATTTTTCCAAGACCATGCATGGCTTCGTAAGCGTTCACTATTATGTTTATAAATACTTGCTTAATCTGTTGAATATCACACAATATCGTCGGAAGATTGTTGTCGGTTTTTTTGTCTATTTCTATTTTCTCCCATGTCGGAACAGATGAAAAAAGATAGAGGATCTCGTCAATACAATCGTTCATATTGCACGTTTCTCTGGGGGCATGCGTTTCTTTTACATAATCAAGGATTTCGTTAAGAACAGCCTCAAGCCTCGAAACCTCTTTTATAATTATATCCACATACCTGTTCTCTGTCCGGTCCAAAGACAACTTCTTCGCAAGTCTTTTCGCAAAGCCGCCTATGATTACAAGCGGATTTTTTATCTCGTGGGCAATATTTGCAGTCATCTCGCCAAGACTTCTGAATTTTTCCTGTTCTATCAGTCTTTTCTGTGCATTATTTAATTCCTCTATTACATTCCTTAGCTTCAAATTCAATAAAGTGTTTTCAAACCCGTTTGTTATATAATTTACTATGGTATTAACAAGGTATTGCCCGCTTTGCTCTAAGGTAAAATTTTGTTGCGATTTTGTCCCGCCTATCGTTATTATTCCTATGACTCTATCTCTTGACACAATAGGCATCGAATACATGGAAAAACTTATCGGCGGCATATCACCCTGATCTAATAAATGATTCTTTATGATAACTGCGCTTTTCTGCTGCACTGCCTCTTTCTCAAGTCTGTTGACATGGTTTTCCGTTGCAGGGTCTATTTCGCCGTAGGTAATTCTTTCTAAATCAAACTTAAGGAAAGCATGCTCCAGCTTAATCGTAACAAATGTTGCATTCAAGGCTTTTGCTACAATCAATCCGATGTTTTTAAAAAGCGTATGGGGTTCTGTGTTCGATGTCAGAAGCTTGCCAAGCTCAGAAAGAGTTACAAGCTCACTGATCCTTTTTTTAGAAGAGATAAGCATTTCGTTAGTCTTTAAAACCCCTCCAATTTCTCTTGAAATTATGGATAAAAGGATTTTTTCCGAATCGTGTATGAATTCCCTGGTCGAAGAGCATGTCACCAGCACACCATAAAGATAGCTGTCATCGGTCAGAGGGTGAAAAGAAAACGTCTTATATTTCTCAATACACCCGTCAAGCTCAGGATAAAAAAGACAACCAAACCTCAAAGGAATGTCTCTCTTTGAAAAATATTGGGGCATTCTTTTTTGTGCTATACTGCCAATTATGCCCTCACCGATATGGCATCTGTACATGCAAAGTATTTTAAATAAAAGGCTTTTCTGGTTCATATATTTACATGTAAGCCTTCTGTCCTCGTCGTAAGTAAAGACAATCGCTTCATCAAAATACATTTCCTTTGCTATAATGTTAAGGATTGCGTTAATTCTCGATATTATTTCGAGGTTTGAGTGGGATATTTCAATAATTTTTCCAAATAAATCAACGGGATTCATGCTTCTCAATAGCTTTTTTATAGAGTCCCATATATTCCTTTGCCGACCTTTGCCACGAGAAATCCTCGCTCATACATCTTTTTATAAGAGAAATCCATGTGCTTTTGTTTTCGTAAACTTTTAACGCCCTTTTTATTGTATCAAGCATTTCTTTTTTTGTGTAATCGTAGAATTTAAATCCTGTGCCGCGTTCAGGTTCTTTTGTATAATCCGTAATTGTATCCTCAAGCCCGCCCACACCCCTTACAACAGGAACGGTGCCATATCTGAGGCTGTACAACTGGTTTAAGCCGCACGGTTCATATCTTGACGGCATAAGAAACATGTCCGCGCCTGCCTCAATTAAGTGTGCAAGCTTATTATCGTAGGCTATTTTCAATGAAAATGATTTCGGAAACTTTTTGGATAATTCCGTAAAAAGATCATGATATTTTCTCTCCCCTGTTCCAAGAATTATATATTGTGTCCCAAGTGAGAGCATTTCTTCAAGGGAAGATGCTATTAGATCAAAACCTTTCTGGTCGGCAAGTCTTGATATGGTGCCGATCAGCGGGATGTCCTCGGCCACCGGGAGCTCAAATACTTCCTGGAGCAATGCTTTGCATATTTTTTTGTTTGTCGTGTCCTTGTTGTCATAATGAGCAGGGATATAGGGATCTTTTTCTGGACTCCAGTCTTCATAATCTATCCCGTTTATTATACCGTAAAGGTCTGATTTCCTTGTCTGCAATACACCGTCAAGGCCGAAGCCAAACTCCGGTGTCTGTATTTCCTCGCTGTATTTCCTGCTTACTGTGTTGATTATGTCCGAAAAAACTATACCCCCCTTTAAAAAGTTGATATTACCGAAAAATTCAAGGTAATCGGGCGCAAAATACTCCCAGCCTACATTCAAAAGATGCATATCATATTGCCAGAAAACTCCCTGGTATCCAAGGTTGTGGATAGTAAACAGACTTGCAATATTTTTTAAAACCGGCTCATCTTTGTACAATGTCTTTAAAAACATCGGCGCAAGGGCAGTTTCCCAATCGTTGCAATGCAATACATCGGGCACAAACCCTGTTACCTTTATTGCCTCAAGGATGCTTTTTGAAAAAAAGATAAATCTTTCAGCGTTATCAAGGTAGTCTCCATCAGGTGTGCTGTACAGATAATCTCTGTAATAATACTCATCTTTCTCCACAAGATATGCGGTAACACCATCATACTCGGTCAACGCAATCTCTCCGTCAATGTATCCCTGAGATATAGGGCACGAAAATTTGTAGTTTTTATATTTAATTGGAAATCCTTGCTCTTCAATTCCTTTGTGCTTCGGTAGTATTATTCTCACATCAACGCCTAATTTTTTCAGCGCCTTCGGGAGCGAGCCCGTCACATCAGCTAGACCGCCGGTCTTAATGAACGGAAAAACTTCAGGAGATGCTATTAAAACATTCATATTACCCCCTTAAACATTTGTTTCTTTAAGGTATGCCGTAGCTTCTTCCGGTGGTGTTGGGTTGATATAGAAGCCTGTTCCCCATTCAAACCCTGCCATTTTTGTCAGTCTTGGTATAATCTCCATATGCCAGTGGAAATAAGGCATATCGCCAAAGCCCGATGGCGTTGTGTGAAGTATGTAGTTGTATGGAGGTGAATTAAGTGCTTTGTCATACTTTTTTAAAACAAGAGAGGTAATCTCTGAAATTGCATAATAGTTATCATCTTTTTCGTGCTGATCAAAATAGGCCTCGTGCTTCTTCGGCAGCACCCAGACTTCAAAAGGGAATCGGGCAGCATATGGGGAGAGCGCTATGAACTTGTCGTTTTCCATAACAACTCTAACATTATCTTCTTTTTCCTGTGTAATAATGTCACAAAAAATGCATCTGTCTTTATATTTAAAGTATGCCAGTCCGCCATCGATTTCTTCCGAAACCTTTTTAGGAACAATAGGGAGCGCTATAAGTTGTGAGTGTGAGTGGTCGAGAGATGCCCCTGCAATAGAACCGTGATTCTTAAATACCATTATATACTTAAACCGTTTATCATTTGCAAGATCCAGCATTCTTTCCCTGTAAGCTACAAAAACTCTCTGTATTTCGTGCGCATCCATTTTTGATAAAGTTTGTCCATGTAACGGGGTCTCTATAATAACCTCATGTGCCCCTAATCCGTTCATTTTGTCGTAAAGGCCAATCCCTTCTTTGTCAAGCCCTCCTTCAATTCTTAATGCCGGAAATTTGTTCGGAACAACCCGCAGTATCCAGTTCGGGCTATTGGACTGGGACAAATGCGGCCTTATAGCATAGACTTCAGGAGGTGTCATATTTTCATTGCCTTGGCAAAGCGGGCACATCCCTGCTTTCTGGGGAGGGTTTTCCTCTGTAAGAAAAACAGGTCTTTTCCCCCTTTCTGTTGATATGATAACCCATCTGCTAGTAATAGGGTCTTTTCTTAATTCGGGCATATGTTAAACCTTTCCGCTATATTTTTATGCTGTTGCTTTTGACTTGGCTTGCAACAAATGGTAAGAAATACGTTAATGATACCCTTAAAAGATAATATTCCAACGCGCATCAAACCCATTATAACAACAAGTATTATCTTTGTAAATATATTAATTTTTCTTTGGCAGAGGCTTTCCCTAACCTCTGTTGAAAGCAATAACATATATAAATATTATGGGCTGGTTCCACATGATTTTTTCATGGCTTTTACAAGCAAATACGAACTGCTTCCTTACAACGTGTTAACTGTTTTTACATCCATGTTTCTTCACGGGGGATTTATTCACCTTGGCGGGAACATGTTGTATCTGTGGATTTTCGGCAACAACATCGAGGATTCCATGGGACACGGACGATTTATTTTCTTTTATATTTGCTCAGGCATTGCCGCAGCTCTTTTTCAGCTTCTGTATGATCCGTCCTCGGCTGTCCCGATGATCGGTGCAAGTGGCGCTGTATCCGGTATTCTCGGTGCATATCTGTTGCTTTTTCCTCATGCGCGCATAAAAACTCTGATATTCATATTAATATTCATAAAGGTCGTTGAACTTCCGGCCGTTGTGCTTCTTACCATATGGTTTTTTATACAACTTGTTTTCTCTCAAACAGAAGGTATTGCCTGGTACGCCCATATAGGTGGGTTTATTTTCGGGCTGATAACGATTAAGATGTTCACATCAAAAAAAGTGACAAAACGGCGTTTCACGTGAAACGTTTAAAGGCTCTTCTTATTAATCCGTATATTTATGATTTTTCAGCATACAGCTACTGGTCAACCCCGCTTGGCTTGTTATATCTTGGCAGTGTTTTAAGAAAAAACGGCATGGAAATAAAACTTATTGATTGTCTCAGGGTGGAGGAAAATAAAAGAAAAGAGGACGGAAGGGCACCTTTTATAAAGGAAAGGGTTAATAAGCCTCAACCATTGAAAGGCATAAGAAAAAGATTAAAAAGATACGGCATCTCAAAAGAAGTCTTAATAAAAGAGCTTTCTTCGGTGGAAAGTCCGGACCTGATTCTTATTACTTCGATCATGACATACTGGTATGCCGGCGCAAAAGAAGTATCCGATGCGACAAGAAACTTATTTCCCGGGGCCAAAATTGTGATTGGCGGTATTTACCCTTCATTGTGTTATGAGCACGCCTTAAAGGCAATGACAAGCGCTGATCTTATTGTTAAAAATAACGAAATAAACAGCTTTTACGGCTTTATAGAGAAAGAGTTAACTACCGCGCTATCTTATAAGCCCGATATGTACGATCTTGATAATCTCCCCTATCCGTGTTTTGATTTGTATTACCATATCCCCTTTGTCCCCTTGCTTACGTCTTACGGGTGTACTTACAAATGCACATACTGTGCAACACCATATATGCATCCGAATATAGTACGAAGGAAACCGGAAAGCACTGCAGATGAGATTTTATTCTGGCATAACTACGGTTTAAATAGTTTCGTAATCTATGACGACAACTTTCTGTTTAATAAAGAGCTGTTTGCAAAACCCTTGCTTAGACATATTATAGAACTTCCCTTTCCCGTTAAAATATATAATCCCAATGCCCTGAATGCTGCACTGGTAGATGAAGAATTGGCCTTTCTTCTTCTGGGGGCAGGGTTCAAAGACATAAGGATAGGACTTGAGACGGTTAATCCTCTTATTCAGAAATCAACCGGTGGAAAAGTGAATCCGAGGACATTTGAAAATGCCTTGAGCTGTCTGATTAAAGCAGGGTTTCCTGCCAGTACAATCAGTATCTACATGCTTGCCGGCCTGCCTTTTCAGAAGTGGGAAGATGTGAAAACAACCATAGATTATATTACGGATTTCGGTGTACGGGCACATATTGCAGAATACACACCGATTCCACACACTTCTATGTTTGACGAATTTAAATCTTTTGCCCGTTACCCTTTGACAGATGATCCGGCGTACCAGAATAATGCCCTGTTTCCCTTTGCATGGCAGGGATTTACAGAAAATGACCTGATGTTTTTAAAACAATATGCAAGAGAAAAGAACGCCAATGTTGATAAAACGGATTAAATGATGTTAAATTCTAAATCAAGCACGCGAGAGTGGCGGAATTGGCAGACGCACTGGACTTAGGATCCAGCGGGTTAAACCGTAGGGGTTCAAATCCCCTCTCTCGCAAATAATAAAATCTTAAAGTTGTTTTTCATGCTGACAAAATTTTCTAAACTTTAAAAATATTTTTGCTTATTTTTAAGAAATTTTTGCACCTTCAAATTTCATCGCTGTTGAAAAAATACGGCATTATCCATATAAAACCATATCCACCCTTCATAATTTGCGCTACAGCCCATTTTTAGCAAATAAAGGTTGGTGACCGGTTTAAAATTTCAAGACATTGTGGACATGGACCCAAAGCGAGCAGAATGGATGTTTTTTGCCGGAACGACAAAAAGACTTATTCATCTTATTGGTGTAACCAACCATGAAACGTTTTTTGATCCATGATAAAAAAGCGATTAGGGATTCACGTACCAGTTATTTTTTTAGTGCAAACAGGATTGTATTTTTTCGTACATTCCTTTATGCTAATAGCGGTTTCAAATGAAAGGGCGGAAAAAAAGTTTTTCAAAGATAATAAAGGTTGTTTTTCTTATCGTCGTTTTTGCTTTCATTACCGGCGCAGGCTATTATTTTGTCTTCCCCGATATATCAAGGATGAAAAAGGAGAACCCGGGTAAGACATCTTTTATGGAGTACCGTGAAAAAGAATGGGAAAACAAAGGTAAAAAACTGAAGATTCGGAAAAAATGGGTTTCCCTGTCCAATATATCTCCCTACCTTATCAAGGCAGTAATTATTGCAGAAGATGACAAATTCTGGTCACATCATGGGTTTGATGTAGAGGCTATTCAGAAGGCGCTTGAAAAGAATATTGAGAGGGGGGCATTTAAAGTTGGTGGAAGCACCATTAGTCAGCAGCTTTCGAAAAACCTCTACCTTACCCCGGCAAGGAACCCCATGCGGAAGTTGAAAGAGGCGGTCCTGACCTGGAGAATAGAGAGGACGCTCTCTAAGAGGAGAATCCTTGAACTTTACCTCAACGTGGCAGAATGGGGCGAAGGCATATTCGGGGTTGAAGCAGCATCGCTCCATTATTATGGTAAGCCTGCATCAGCCTTGAGCCCGGAAGAAGCTGCCAGACTTGCCGTTGTACTCCCAAACCCGAGGAAACTCCGTGTTGACGGGGAGTCGCGCTATGTTGAAAGGCGTGCAAAAATCATCTACGACATTATGGTAAAACGGGGCATAGTTATACCTGAATACGAAGATGTAATGCAAAATCTCTCTGAAGAAAAATCCATAAATAATATTCCCGCTGTAAACGGTAAGCCATGAACTGTGGACAGGTTTTATTATAATGCTTATAGTTACAGGCCTTTCAAAAACATACGGCAGACAGGTTCTCTTTGACAATGTCTCCTTTTCGGTAAATCCTGGCGAACGTATCGGCCTCACCGGGAGAAATGGTTCGGGCAAGACAACGCTCTTCAGGCTCATACTTGGCGAGGAAGAACCTGATTCGGGCGATGTCGGTATCCCTAACGGATATACAATCCAATATCTCTCCCAACATATCAATTTTACTAAAAGCTCTGTCCTGGAAGAGGCTTGCCTGGCGTTGAAGGTTGCCGAGGATGGCAGGGATGAGGCCTACAGGGTAAAATCCATTCTCTCCGGCCTTGGTTTTTCTCCGGGCGAATTTCACCGGAACCCATATCATTTATCGGGCGGTTTCCAGGTACGCCTGAATCTTGCAAAGATATTGGCCTCGGGGCCGAACCTCCTGCTTCTTGACGAACCCACAAACTACCTCGACATTGTGTCGGTGAGGTGGCTCATACAATTTTTGCGGATATGGAAAAATGAGCTAATCCTTATTACACATGACCGTGCGTTTATGAATAGCGTGACTACCCACACAATGGGCATTCACAGGCAAAACATCCGCAAGATTGCAGGTTCAACGGAAAAACTATATCAGCAGATACTCCAGGATGAAGAGGTTTACGAAAAGACCCGGGTAAATGATGAGAGAAAGATAAAAGATGTTGAGCTTTTTGTTAACCGGTTCAGGGCTCAGGCATCGAGGGCAAAGGCTGTCCAGTCAAAGGTAAGGATGCTTGAGAAAAGGGAAAAGCGTGAGAAATTGACAGAACTTCCTGAACTTGATTTTACCTTTAACTCGGCGCCATTCCCCGGAAAATGGCTTGTAGAGGCTGATAATGTATCATTTTTCTTTTCAGAAGATGTTCCTCCTCTGATTCATGCCTTTCGGGTTGCCATTAAAAAAAATGACCGTATCGCTATTATCGGTAAGAATGGAAAGGGTAAGACAACCCTGCTAAACCTGCTTGCGGGTGAGTTTCAACCTAAGCAAGGCGAAATCAGATACAACCAGAATCTGAAACTTGCCTATTTCGGACAGACTAACGTCGCGAGGCTTGATCCGGACAAAACAGTACTCGAAGAAGTGCTCAACGCCCACCCGGCCCACAGCCTTGGTTCTGCAAGGGGCATCTGCGGGTCAATGATGTTCGACGGCGACAACGCGTTGAAAAAAGTTGCTGTTCTGTCCGGCGGCGAAAAGAGCAGGGTGTTGATAGGAAAGCTTCTTGTAAGTCCCGCAAACCTGATTCTACTTGACGAGCCTGACAACCACCTTGACACCGAGTCAATAGACTCTCTCATAGAAGCAATCGACACATTTACAGGGGCTGTCCTCTTTGTAACTCACAGCGAAATGATACTCAGGGCAATCGCGACAAAGTTAATTGTCTTTGACAATGGGAAAATAAGTATCTTCGAAGGCACATACGACGATTTTCTCGAAAGGATCGGCTGGGAAGACGAAAAAACGATCACAAAGGCGAATAATGGAAAGACGATAGAATCTCAGAATAAAGGGGCAAGCAGGAAGGACTTGCGGCGGGTGCGTGCCCGTTTGATCGAAAGCCGCTCAAAAGTATTAGGGCCACTCCAGCAAGAGATTGAAATACTTGAAAAGGCTATAACAAAACTGGAAAACCGGATAGAAGACGACAACCAAACCCTTATCCGTGCGTCTAACGTGGGTGACGGAAAGACAATCACATCACTTTCGATCTCTATTCACAACTCAAAGATAGAGATAGAACGGCTTTTTGATGATTTGGACAGGCTTACCGGTGAACATCACAGAAAATCAATGGAATTTGAGGAACAATTTAACGAATTGAACGGAACGTAGCGCCCTGGTAAAGACATGAAAAGCATGGAACTGCCTTATGGTAAAAGTTCTCGTATCTCGCTTATGCGGATGGTTGATTCGAGAGCATCTATGATCGCGTCCTTCTGCTCAGGAAGGAAGCGCAGGCAGACTCCGCAGTCAGAGCTTATGCTTCGCGGTACCGGAATGAGCTTGTGAGGTATGCCTGCTTTTTTGAGTATCTTCTCTGCCTTCATCGCGTGGCTTACCGAGTCGAATAAGGCCACGCAATAGTTTCTATCATCTTTCATGGCTTGATGATCCTTCCCGCCGTTGAAAGAGCCCCTGCAATGTCATACATATTTGATATGCTCCCTGCACCGATTTTATTGGTCAGATTAAAAAAGTTTGCGCAGGCGCCGCATATCAGGAGCTTCACGCCCTTTTCCTGAAGCGCTAACAGGTCATCAATAACATCAGAGTCGGAAGCTGTAAACTTTACGCCGGTATTATAAAAAATCATGATATCCGGCCCATAATCCAGATCAACAGCAGTGTGTATGAAGGCCTTCATGAGGACAGCGCCCAGATCATCGTTTCCATGTCCCATGACGTTTGATGAAATGACAAACACCGTAGGCCCATGCGCAGAAGTCGGCGTATCTTCGGGGCGCCGGCACACCGACGGCGCATCTCCTCCAGCCTGTCTATTCTGTTGTTTCTTAATGTGTATCCTGAAAATACCGCCGGGTTCCTCCGTCATGTCAACTGCACAGCCTGAACTTGCGGCAAGGCGATTCACGTTTTCTCTTGCAGTCTCGTTATCTACAATAACAGTCACTTCATCGTGCAAATTCAAAGCCTTCTTTGCGAGAACAACCGGTTCAGGGCATGCAAGCCCCTTTGCATCAATTAATTCCGACATGTTTTCCTCCTTATTGCTGCAAGGGTTGAGAGTATTGTACCGGCGATTTCTTCTGATTTATTCATTCTCAAAAGAGGTTCATTTGTTTATGTGCCCTGTCCTTTGCCAGTTCATACCTTAAAGGTTTGTTTCTTTTAACAATCAAGCCATTATCTATTGCCTGTTTTAACCAGACCTTCATCCGGGTCTCTGTTATATTGAATTTTTCATGGAGCCCTTCTGATTCCAGGGGTCCATTGGCCAGCATTAGTTCAAGCTTCAAACAGAAAACATCATACAATGATTTATCCTGCCATTCTTTGCTTGCTGTCTTGTCTCCCTTCATGTCGTCAGAGAGAAGGTCTTCCTCCGTCCCTGAGTGATATATTGTTTGCTGTTCAGTCACGCTTTGCCCGATATTTTGTTCAGCCAACCCCTTGTCAATGTTCTTCGGTTTTAATATTGCATTCAAATTACTTTCGAATATTTCTTTCGGTAACCATTTGCCGCCACGCTGAACTATTAAAGAGTTGCCGGAATATTTGCCGGTGCTCCACTTAACCCAGACAGGCGCCCACCCCTTTCTCAAATTCTCCAGAGCCCCATTCCATGTTCCGCCTGTTGTTCCCGAATGAACGACAATTGTTGCGTCGGAAATGCAATAGATATACTTGTTGCGGGCCATTGCGTTTCCTGCATTAAACCCTGCCTCCGGGTAAAATGGTGAGATAAGGACGAGATTCTGTTGTTTCAGTGCAGCTCTGTATTTCTGTGAGAATACCGCTTTAAAAAGGTTGTCGGCCAGAACTCCGATAACTGTTCCATCCCTTTCAAGAGCAGAAAGCATGGCAGCCTCGTCAATACCACGGGCTCCGCCGGACACGACCGATCTTTCCGAATCAACCAGTTTTTTTCCGAGGGTGCGGGCAAAGTCCAGATCCTCATTGTCGGCATCTCTCGATCCTACAACGCCAATGCAGCTTGAATTTAATAACCTTTTATTCCCGCATCCGAACAAAACCGGGGGAGAATGATTTTTAAGTCGCTCTTTCAAGAGTCCGGGATATTCACTATCTGAACGCACTAAAACCCAGATTCCAACCCGCTGCCATTTTTCAACAGCAAGAGCGAGGGCTGTTCCCCGATTCAACAAATATTGAATTCTTTCTATAGAACATTTTTCATTCTTCCAGCCATAGAAAAGTTCCACGGGGTCACCTGTCAATAAATCTCCTATTTGCAAGCCCTTATCGTTAAACCAACCGGAAAGGATGTTCCACTCACTGATGTTGAGCGGCTCAGGGTCTCCTTTTCCCGGTTTACTTATATGTGTTGTTAAAAGAAGAACTACCTGTGTATTGCTCGATATTTTCGTCATTCCCTTATCTCCCCGCAGTCGTCGCTAATGCTAATGGATAAACCTTTGTGCAACCAGCTTTCCTTAAAAGCGCGCCTGTCACTGTCAGGGTCCATCCTGAATCTACAATATCATCAACCAGCAACGCAGGAGCCTTTGGAACCTGATTCCGTATTTCAAAAACACCATCAAGATTACGGCATTGGTAGAAGCGGTTATTTTTCAATTTCTGCGGTTCGTTCTTTTTGATTTTTTCAATAACAGGCAAAAAGGGGATTTGCAGCTTCGATGCAACCCGGCGTGCGAAATCGGGCGCCAGTTCGGGGTGGATTAAAGACGGCACGCATGTTACCCATAAAGGAACCGGTGCAGGTCTCCATCTCTCAGAAACCATCTTTGCAACAGCATCAACGAGAATATCATCGAAATGCCCTGCATTTTTATTGGTAATTACCACATGACCCCAACCGGCATCGCCCCATCGTGCCAGGATACGCCCGGGTTCCGATGCAAGACCCTGTTTTTCAAATTTTCCATGAAATCCATAGATTGGAAATGCATCTTTCAGGATCAGCTTCTTCGGCTCCAGTATTATCTCCCCGTGGCGAAGAAACTCCGCTGCCGATACACCGAGAATACGAGAGCATTCCAAAGGTAACGCAATGTCCGGCCTGCAGTTTGCACATTTTCCGCAGGAACTATCATCAGGATCATTTAATGCATTACGAAGAAATTTCATCAGGCAGTCCTTGCTGTCGATATATTGCTGGACCTCTTCCCACTCATGTAATCGTTGACCTGTGAGAAAAGCGACTCGTTCCTTATCTATATCATAATTGGATGTTGTCCTGAACCACTTACTTCCTTCCTTTATTACAGGCGCCGGATTATCAACCCGAAGAATTTTTAATACATGCTCGATCTGTGATTGCCTCAAATTGACCTTTCCCTGCAATTCCTGAATAGACAGTCCATCAGAATCATCCAGTATGTTCAATATCTTTTTAACGTGATTTTCATCCGGAAAGGCCGATTTCCAGAAATACTCATGAATTTCATGGTCCTCCTCCCCGGAAAGCAATACCCCGTATGCATGCTTAATTGCCCGGCCTGCCCTGCCTACCTGCTGATAATATGCGACAACTGAGCCGGGAGATTGAAAATGAATTACAAAACCGAGATCAGGCTTGTCGTACCCCATGCCAAGAGCAGTAGTGGCGACAAGGGCTTTCAAATCGTTCCGCAGAAGCCTTTCTTCGAGATTTTTGCGGTATGCGTCTGAATCAGGAAAATCAGGGTGTTCTACATCCGAATGATACGCTGCAGCGACAATTCCGTTCCTTTGAAGCCAGCTCGCCACTATTTCTGCATCGCGTTTCGTGAGGGTATAAACGATGCCGGTTCCGTGTAAGCGAGGAATCTGCTCTGCAAGCCAGGCAAGTCGTGCAGCCTGGTCTTTCAATCGTATATTCTGCAAGGTAAGGCTTTCCCTTATGAGCGGTCCTCGTACTAACAGAATGTCGCCGAGTTGATTTTTAATATCAAGAATAACTCTGTTATTGGCGGTCGCAGTTGTACCCAATACGGGCATGTTGGGCGGCATCTGTTGTAACACGCTGACAATTCTCCGGTAATCAGGGCGGAAGTCGTGCCCCCAATCTGAAATACAATGAGCCTCATCTATCACCAGAAGCCCGAGGCGCTGACCAACCGGCATGAGAATATCTTTTATGAAATCGTCATTCGACAGTCTTTCGGGAGATATAAGCATTACATCTACCTGATTATCAAGCATCTGATCTTTAACCGATTTCCATTCATCCTGATTCGTCGAATTTATTGTAACAGCACGAATCCCGATTCTTTCCGCCGCGGTAATCTGATTCCGCATAAGCGCCAACAACGGCGAAATGATAACTGCAGGACCCTGCCCCCAGTCCCGGAGTATTTTAGCGCTTATGAAATAGACAATGCTCTTGCCCCATCCTGTACGCTCAACCAATAGTATTTTCTTACGATTATGGATTAAAGCGTCTATGGTTTCCCACTGACCGTCACGAAAACCGGCTGTTTCATCATCCAGGGCTGTTCTGAGAAGTTTTGTGGCATTTTCTTTTGTCCAGACAGGTTTCATAGATCCTCGGCTACAATTTGATGTCGCACTTGGCTTTGTGTAATATTGGTTTTTCCTCGCAAATATTTTGCCATTTAAGATAGTAGAGTGTCAATTTATCAAATGTCAAAACTTGCCTATACCTCCTTAAAGTTCAATGTTTTTTTGATTGCCCTTAACTATGGGCGATTTCGGAGAAATACAATCAACAGTAATTCACTATTCACTGCTTTTTTCACATTTTCTGCTTTTTAACTATTCACTATTCACTGCCCCTCTCACACTTGTGGTGGTCTTTTCTTACCGTATGGAGCCATGGGCGCCTGTTGTTGTACAAAATCACAGAAAACCTGTAGTTCATAAAGAAACTTTTCAATATCTTCCCTCAAATAGGTTCCAAGGCCCGTCTCAAAGGTTGTTTTTATTGATACAAGACTTTTAACCTGTTTTTTCATGGATTTGGGCTTTGTGTTGCTTGAATCCGGCTCGACCTTCTTGTATGCGGTAAGCATCCTTTCTAATGTGGCATTGGTCACCGGTGTTTTTATGACAGCATCGAATATCTTCATACGATCTGGGCATTCGAGGTTTGCGGCAAAGAGATATCCTTGAGAAACCGGGAGGTTTTCTGCAGAAATTGCGGCCTGAATTTCAGGAGAAAGTTTTAAAAGTGAAATCGTGCGGAACAAAGTAGGATAAGACTTTGCAGAGATTTCGATAATTGCGTTCACAGTGAACGCAATTGGTTCTGGGAGGTCCTCTGGTCTCCGGTTATACATCACCAAATCGCTCATCACCCCGTTCACATCATACCCTTTATCAGGATGTTTTGCCTGAATAAAAGAGAGTATCCCTTTAGCCTGATCTATGGGATTCAAGTCCTCCCGTTGGAGGTTCTCTGTAAGTTGAAGGGCTATGGTATCACCTAATTCTTTGCCTGCTTCAATAACTCTAACCGGTACGGATTCAAGTCCGAGTTGCCGGGCTGCAACGAGACGTCTCTCCCCGCAGATAAGTAAATATGTTCCGTCGTCCTGTCCTGTTACAATAAGAGGCTCCAGGATGCCCTTATCTTTGATGGACTGCACAAGCGATTTGAATGATTCTGTTTCAATATTGATGCTTGACCTAACCTGTTCCAATACCACGATGTTTTCTACGGGAATGTACAAAAACTCTGGATTTACAGTTGTTTTCTTTGTTACCATAGTGTTCTCCCTCTTTGAAATTCAGTGAATCTCCCGTCAAGCGAGAGCAGGCGTCGTAAGTAGATAGTGAATAGCCATAACCTATTCACTGCCATCATCACTATCCACCATTCACCATTCACTATTCACTGCCTTTAATCCCCCTTGATGTCGCTATTTATTGTAGGTATTTAGAAACAATGTGTCAAGATGTTTCCGATTTTTCTGCGTGGCATACTGGCGACCCTGTGCTCCCCTGCGTCGAACAAATTAGTTGGGAATATGTTTTATTAAAATTATTAGATTCACCTACCTACAAGTCGTAGTATACGGCATTTTGTCAGTGATCATGGATTACTGATTGAAATGCGTAATAAACCCATAGTCGAACACATGTTTAATACATCAAGGATTAATCCTTTCTTGACTAAAGGTTGCCGAATACTTCGAGTTTCATCATATTTTTTCCATTATGTTTTACAGAGTACATAATTGTGTCGGGTATGTTGATCATCTCATCAACCGAGTCTGGCGGTTTTAGGTAAATAACAATACCAATGCTGAAGGTTACGGGCCAGCCGTTCTTTTTCATGGCCTCCAAGAGGTTATCACAAATCTTGTTGATGAATGTCCGGACAGATGCTTCATTGCCTGTTTCCGGAAAGATTATAGCGAACTCGTCGCCCGAAAGCCTTGCAAAAACATCTGTAACGCGCAAATTGACACGTAGTGTATCGGTGACTGTTCGTAATAGGTTGTCACCGGCTATGTGTCCAAAGTTATCATTGATTAATTTGAAGTTGTCGAGATCGATGTATGCAACGGTAAACGGATGTTTGTATCTAAGTGCTCTTTTCATTTCTGAATCTGCGAATTCGTAAAACTGTCTACGGTTCATAGCTCCCGTCAAGGCGTCTGTCCTGGAAAGGGTTTTTTCATGATCAAGTGCACCCTTCAAGGCAGATAAAAGATATGTAAAGGCAATAAAGGTTAGTGATATTACTATGGTGTTCCAGTAAAAAATGACTTGGTGTGAGTAGTTTGCTATCAAAAACCAAGCAAGAAACCATACTACAGAACCGACAAGTGACATAAGAAGGCCAATTTTATTCCCACCATACCATGTTGCCATAAAAATGGGAATCAAATAGAATAATATGATTGAGATCTCTGCGCCGCTTATATAATCAATAAGGCCGATTAATATCGTCAGCAAAAGGCTCAGAAGAAAGATAAATGATCTGGAGCGTTTTTGAAGGTATTCAGGCAAGCGGATTAACATTTTACCTCACATAACTATTTGAAGATTACCATTTAAAATCTTACACAGTTTCCAAATTTTATCAAGTGAGGAAGGAACGTTGCGTTTCAGGCAAAACTGCGATGGCTTGACCCCGGGAAGGCATTCCTTGAGAATTTCAAAGTTGCCAATTACCTTAATCAAACATTGCTCACAGCCTGTCACCCCTTCTTAACCGGCTCCACATCCACCTCGCCTCCGAAGGCATCGAGGAGGGCATCGTTCAGCTTCTTTATATCCTCTTCATTTTCCAACACGATGACCAATTCCCTGTCATCCAGCACCTTTAATTTTCCAAACTTTTTTACCACATCTATAACCTGCTGCGGGTCCGTTGTAACCCACCTCTTCATCCGGCGGACAAGTTCCTCGCCATTAAATGCCCTCTCAATCGTAAGGTCCACCCTCCTTCTTTTTGCTTCCCAACCGACAAGGGCCGGCTGCGCAACCATGGGGGTAACGGGGTCATGCATTGCCGCACATCTGAACCATAGCTTAGCCCTGACCATATAAACTCCTTTTGTTGTCCTGATTTTATTATCCATAAAATAATAGTTTACATTTATAATGTCAAGCAACTGCATAACAAAATCATTTAAAAACCGGAACTGATAGTATAAAATCACATATGGCAGGTTCTAACATGGATAATTTGATAAATAATTGCTATCAGATCCTCGGGCTTTCGCCTGGTGCATCAAAGGAGGAAATTAAGGAAGCCTTCAAAAAGATCAGGGATGAATTGAGCACAAAAGAGGATGAATGGGAAAGGCTCAAAGAAATAAACTGGGCATACGAAGTCCTGGTGGATAGCGTTGCCGCTGCTACCGGAAAAGACAATGTCCCGGAAGACGATAAGGCGAAGCGAAAGAGATACAAAGACAACGGAGAGTCAGATGTTATAACCCTTAAGGATTTCCTCTTCTCTGTGGGAGACAAGATCAACCCCTTCCTGTTTGCAGGCAGGGCCTTGGTTTTTCTTATTACCATTATCTGGGGTTTTAAATATATTACGCACTCTGTTGCGAGCAACTACGCCGGTGAGTCCTTCCTCCATAATGTAAGCCTCCCGTTCCATGAAGCCGGGCACATTATCCTTTCCCCTTTGGGAGACTTTATGTGCGTGCTTGGCGGAAGTCTGTTTCAGATCCTGATTCCCGCAATCTGTATGGGGGCATTCTTAAAACAAAACGATGTATTCGGCGCATCAATTGCCCTGTGGTGGATCGGGCAGAACTTTGTTGATTGTGCGCCGTATATAAATGATGCGCGCGCTCAGGAGTTGATGCTTCTGGGGGGCGTAACCGGCCAGGATGTACCCGGCATTCACGACTGGAATAATATCCTGGGAACGCTTGGTTTATTAAAACTCGATCATTTTATAGCCAATACATCCCATTGGTTCGGGATATTATTGATGCTTGCCGCCTTTCTGTGGGGAGGATTGCTGCTCTGGCTCCAGTGGAAGAATATAGATTCCTGACAGGTAAGCTCGCGGTTCCAGTCTCCTGCATTAAATGTCCCAGATCACTCAATGTCACACACAGTGAGCGAGAAGGGGAGGCCGGGGGAGATACTTTGTTTGTACTTGAGTCATCATAACAATTTTTGCTATGATATTCGCTGGAGGAAAGACATGAAGCTTGAAGGAAGAGTTGCTTTACTTACGGCAGCAGCCGGTGCCGGCATCGGTCAGGCAGTTGCCAGAACATTCGCCCGGGAAGGCGCATACGTTGTGGTGACAGATGCTCACAAAGACCGGTCTGTTTCAGTTGCCGAAGCATTAAAACGCGAATACGGCATTGAAGCCCTTGGCATCGGATGTGACGTGACAAGTCGCAACGATGTGGAAAATGCTGTAAATATTGTGCTTGAGAAATTCGGGCGCATAGACATACTCTTCAACAATGCCGGAACGAACCGTCCTGCACAGGTAACAGATATAACCGACGAGGAGTGGGAACTGGTAATAAATGTCTCGTTGCGCGGGACATTCTATTGCTGCAGGGCAGTCCTGCCTGCCATGATGAAACAGGACTATGGACGTATCGTGAGCGTCACATCTGTTGCGGCATTCAGGGGGCTCAAGGCGGGCCACGCCCACTATGCGGCCGCCAAAGCCGGGGTTATGGCCTTTACACGATGCCTTGCCGCTGAGGCGGCACAACACCATATAACTGCAAACACAATCGCGCCGAGCTTTATATATAACGAATTTATTCCCCATATCTATCCGGAAGATGAGATAGAGCGGATGTACGAGGAAATACCCTATCCGAGGAAAGGGGCGCCCCAGGACATTGCGAATACCGCCCTGTTCCTTGTATCCGATGAAGGAGAATATATTACCGGTCAGACAATATGTGTCACCGGCGGAAGCTGGATGAGATGAGTGAGGCCGGGGAAAATCCGGAAGGTACTATTAATTATCTTGTTGCGAAGAGGCTTATGGAAATATCGGAAGCCCTTGAGAAGAAAAAGGACAAGGATAAAGAAGGGGAAGTGATTGCCTCTAAGGGCGGAAACGATCACCTGGAAGAAGGTCAAAAATAAAATTGGGGGTGTTTTATGTCGTCTTTAAAAATGAAAGGTATGTTTTTATGCATCCTTTTGGCAGGCCTCTTGTTTTTAGGCAGTTGCAGCTCCATGCAACCGTTTTTCACCGGGGAGCCCTTTACGCTGGATAAAAAATAACAACGGGCAATATCATACCGGATACGTTGATCTGAAAGGGTTTACAGATCTCTTTTTTACGATTATGTTCCAGCATTTATTCAAAGATCATATTTTAAGCGATTGCTGCTTTCCGATATCTTGCCTTCAATAAAAAGCTGCTCCATTATTGTCTCAATATCTTTTTCATCCATACGGCCGGAGAACGTATTTTTAAGGTGTGTTGCCAGCGATGATTTAGTTCGGGGTCTCCTGGGCGCAGGTATCTTTGAAAGATTTATTACAACTGCATCCGTATGGGTGGATTTCGGAGATCCCTGGTCGGAAGACGGCATCTGTGAAAGGTTAACTATACGCTTTACCTTCAAGCCCAAACGATTTGCGTACTGGACTACAGAATCGAAACCTTTGTCTTTCGAAAGAAGGTATATCTCTCCTGCTTTTTCTTTTTCCATACTAAGCCTGCCGAGTTCGAAGATCATATGGAAATCGAGATTATTCTTTCCGTTGCCCTCGATCTTGATCCACCTTAATGAACTGCCAAAGGACTGTGTTGATTCAACAAGCTCAAAGGGTATCTTGTTTTGCGATTTGCCGACAAAGAACCAAACCTCTACAATACCTGGGTCTAAGCTGTTCAACGTCAGGCCCTGGACATTTTCATAATCAATCATAAGTATAATTTTCATAGATGCCCCCGTTCAGGAAAGATTGTATATTATTATCGTTCTCATGTTAATCAAAAAATTAACCTGTCTTAATTATAGCCCCATAGCCTACTGTAATCAACAGAAGAAAAACCTGTGAAACCAATATTTATAAATAGAAGCAACTCCCTGTATATGTAAAATTATCCGCAGGTATTTCCTTTTTCAATACAAAATAATATTTTTATACGATAACAGTTTAAACCCATTAATTAATGGTAGTCGATTTAATTAATAATTAACGGCAAATTCATAGAAAATTAACAATAATAATAGAAAATATTAAAAATATTTAATACAGGAGGAAACATGATTATCAAACCAACAGCAACAAGGAGGAAGAAATGAAAAGATCAGCTATTTTGATAATTGCAGCACTACTCTTAGTGCCTGCAATATCCTTCGCAGACAGCGAAATGGCGGTTTTGTTAAAAACACTCCAGAAAAAGGGGATCATCACATCTTCAGAAGCTGAGAGTATTGCGAAAGAAACCAGGGAGATTGCCGCCAAAGAAGAAGCAAAGGCAAAAGAGGTGTCGGTAGCGAAGAAGGATGAAGCAAAGAAGGCATGGGAAGTACCGGATTTTCTAAAGAATACGAAATTCAAGGGCGACCTCAGACTGCGTGGTGAACTTTCTGACAGGGCTGAGACATCGTCCGGTACAAGAGAAAGGGCTCGGTATAGACTGAGACTGGGCACGGAGACGGCAATAACCGACCAGGTTACAGTAGGCGTTGGTCTTGGCAGTGGAGAATATGCCAGTACTTTAGCCGGTGCAAATGGCAATGCACGCTCCCAAAATCAGACAATGAGCGATGCCTTTACCAGGAAACCGCTCTGGATAGACTATGCATACGCCAAGTACGAACCAACAAAGTGGTTCTCCATTGTTGGCGGTAAGTTCAATAACCCTGTATGGCAGCCCTCCGACTTTCTCCTAACCAAGGATATAAACCCTGAAGGTGCTGCGATCAACCTGAGAGGTAGCGTATCTCCCTATGTCGATCTCTTTTTTGACGGAGCATTCTATCTTCTTTCAGAAAGAACGTCCGACCCCGATGCCATTATGTATGTGGCCCAGCCCGGTATTAAATTTAATTTCAACAAGGATTCATCCCTTAGATTCACCGCCGGATACCAGGGCTACGACAACGTCGCAAGATTCACTCCTTTTACAGGGACAACAAGCACCAACACGCTCGATAGTAAAGGGAGGTACTTCTATGAGTACAACGCATACACCTTCGGCACCGAGCTGGGCTTCAAGAATCCCTTCGGTTTAAAGACGATACCCTACGCCGCCATTCTGGGCGGATATCTTACCAATCCCAATCCCAGACGGGACAACAAGGCATATCTCGCCGGATTCAATGTGGGATACCCGAGATTGGAGAAGTTTGCTGACTGGAACTTCGAGTACACATTCCGCAGGTATGAAAGAGACGCCATGCTCGACATATTCCCCGATTCAAGCTTTTACGGCGGCGCTACGAATGCGATGGGTCACAGGATTAAGACCGCCTTCGGCTTTACAAAAAATATAAGCCTCGGGCTGAATTATTACAATACCTGGACAGTTCGACCGGTTCCATCAGCCACTAATAGAAATGGTAACGCGCATCCAACCATATTGTAGGGGGGCAACTCTTCACTGGTAATGTTGATGTACCTTTTAAAAACCACCTGATTGCACTTTATTGTTATGCTTACACAAGTAACATTCAGTAAATTCAATAAGTTCTTGATACCGGTGCTTGTGCCCTTCAGGGTATTAACCGGCATGAAGGTAATCGTGGAGTTTTACAAAGGTCTTACGTTAAGGAAATAGAGGGTTTTGAAAAAACAATCTGACTTTTTATGCAGCAAAGGGGAGTTCTTCTTTTGAAACACAGGCAGGTATGTTTTCCGGGGAAGGGGTGTCCTGAAGGGCTTTATATATGTCTTTTACCACGGCTTGATACTTGTCCGCTCCCCACGACCCGTACACAGGCGTTAAGGTTTGTGGAGCCTCCCTCTCTCGCTCGCTTATGCCGGTTAACACAGATTCCCCCGAGTTGCGCAAAGCAACCGGAGTGCCAAAGTCAAAAGGCATTGGCGAACGCACAATGTATTCACGTGAAGCGCATGTATTAAGATCTCGACAGGCTTGCTTCTGCCGGATATCTGTTTGTTCAGTCAATTCGATTAAAAGAGCTTTCATCAAGAAAGGATTGTCTTCTATGGAACACATGGAATACGGTTTCAATAAAGACCCCATTGCTTCGACGTCCCGTTCTCTGTTCGGGAGAATCAATAAAAAAGTTGTTTTGCAGAGCAGATGTTTCATAAGATAAATGTCAATAAGGTCATCAATTGTTGCTGCATAGATTAATATAACAATTCTGTCGATATATGGTTCGTTCAATCGTTGAAAAAGATCGTCCTTTTCTTTTAAAACTTCCATACTATTTGCTTGTCTTTGCTTTCCAATTAAAGAGATGAAATCTTTTCCAAGCCGCCGCTTGCCTGGAATGTAAAAAATAATGTTCATTAAGCCTCCTGTTATATTTCTGTTACTATAAGGATAGGACATAAAAGTTAAATCCATATAAAATATTTGTTAATTTTTTGTGAATTCTGCAAGTATGTATAGGTGGGTCGTGATTTTGAATATGACTTGTTATGACAGAACGTCTTTGCCCAACATGTGATGTTTTATTGTTTCCCCTTCTACCATAAAAATTACATCTTCACTGATATTTGTAGAAAGGTCGGCGATTCTTTCAAGATTCCGTGCAATCTTAAGGAGATGCAAAGACCGCTCAATTGTCCCGGCGTTGACTGTCATGAAGGTGATGAGTTCACGCATTGTCTGATTTCCCAACTCATCAACAATGCTGTCTCTTTCACATACATTCCGTGCAAGAACAATGTCCTCCTTAATGAAGGAATTTATGCTGTCCTTAAGCATGCTTATGGATTCCAGGGCCATTTTCGGGATATCTATTAAAGGCTTTACCGTCGGCTGTCCAATTAAAAAAATGGCGCTTTCAGAGATATTTACGGCATGATCGGCGGCCCTTTCAAGGTCGTTGTTGATCTTCAGGAACATAAGTATTGTCCGCAGGTCTTTTGCCTTTGGTTCATATCTTGCGATCAAGGCAATACACAGTTCTTCGATAATAATTTCATATTCGTTCGCCTGCGGTTCATCATGCTCGATAATCTCTATTAACAGTACACGATCTTTGTTCAACAGGCCCTGAATACTTTGTTCTATCATGCCTTCGGTACGTGTTGCATATTCAATTATTTCTCTCCTGAGAGAGATGATCTTTTCCTCTAACATATGAAATCTCCTACCCGAATTTGCCTGTGAGATATTCCTCTGTTCGCTTATCCTTCGGAACGGTGAACATCTTTTCCGTCAGTCCGAACTCCACCAGTTCGCCCAGATAAATGAAGGCGGTGAAATCGGAAACACGCGCTGCCTGGGCGATATTGTGCGTAACAAGGAGCATGGTCACATTTTTTTTAAGTTCCACAATCAGTTCTTCGATGTGTGCTGTAGATTTTGGATCCAGCGCAGAGGTCGGTTCGTCAAGGAGAAGGATTTCCGGGTTCATTGCAAGCGCGCGGGCAATGCAGAGCCTCTGTTGCTGCCCGCCGGAAAGAAATGTGCCTTTTCTATGGAGAGCATCCTTTACCTCATTCCAGAGGGCCGCATCTTTTAAGGATTGTTCAACAATTCTGTCCATTTCGCTTTTTCCGAGCCTTATCCCGTTGAGCTTATACCCCGCAATCACGTTGTCGTATATACTCATCATGGGGAAGGGGTTCGGTTTTTGAACAACCATACCTATCTTTCTGCGTAATACAATAGGTTCCATCTCGTATATATTATCTCCCCTCAGGTACATCATGCCTGAAGTTTTTGTGCCGGGAATAAGCTCGTGCATGCGGTTTACACATCGGATAAGGGTTGTCTTCCCGCATCCTGACGGTCCCATGAGTGCTGTAACAAGGTTGTTTGATATTGCAAGATCAATGTTCTTCAATATTTGGTTGTCACCAAAATAAGCTGAAAACCTTTCTACTTTTAAAACCGGACTTTCCATTTAACGGCTATCCCCCTTGCGATAAGATTAAAACCCAGAACCACCACAACGAGAATAAAGGATGCGCCCCAGGCAAACGTATGCCATTCAGGATAGGGACTCATGGCATAGTAAAAGATCCGGTAGGGCAGGGAGTCAATGGGTTTCAGTATATTATAGTTCATGAACTGGTTGCCGAAGGCGGTAAACAATAGCGGTGCTGTTTCTCCTGTGATTCTTGCAACACTGAGGAGTATGCCTGTGAGGATGCCGCTTAAGCCCGTAGGCAGGATAACCTTCAGGATTGTTTTATAATAGGGCACGCCAAGGGCAAGCGATGCTTCTTTCAGGGAATAGGGCATGAGCTTAAGCGTCTCTTCCGTAGTTTTTATAATCACAGGCAGCATCATAATGCTCAGAGCAATCCCGCCCGATAAGGCTGAAAAACCCTTGAAAGGGCTCACAACCCATACGTATGCAATAATGCCTATTACAATGGACGGGGTACCCTGGAGGACAACGACGCAGAGCCTCACCATGTGGGCGATCTTGCCTTCGCTTTTCTCCGACAGATATATGCCTGTTGAAATCCCGAAGGGAATCGAAAGAACACTGGACAGAATTATAAGCATGAATGTACCGATGATGGCGTTGAATATACCGCCGCCATCCTCTCCTATCGGACGGGGGAGTTGGGTGAGAAACTCCCAGTTAATGACGGCAATACCGTTTTTTGTGATGTAGTATAGAATGAGGAAAAGCGGGAGAAGCGAAATAAAAGCCAATAACATTACCGTACTTTTGAAGCATATGTCTTTGATTATTCTTGTTGTTACCTGTTTGTTCGGGCCGAGATTGCCCTTTATCCTCTGTTGAACCGCGTTGTCCATAAGGACAGGCCCGGGTGATATATCGTCTACCGTTTTCATGCTCAATTGGCATGAAGTTTCCATGGTTATGTCACCTCTTTTGATGCCTCAAGGCTTATCTTCTTTATAATGTATGTGCCGGCGATATTGACCATCATCGTTACAAGAAAAAGAACGAGGGCAATATAGACCAGAGACGATGCCGTTATGCCCGTTGCCTCTGCAAACTCGTTGGCAATAACGCTGGCCATAGTGTTGGCAGGACTGAAAATGCTCGTAGGAAGAAAATTTGAGTTGCCGATCAGCATGGTAACAGCCATGGTCTCGCCTATCGCCCGTCCGAGAGCGAGAAGTATGCCGGCAATAATCCCTGAACGTGCATAAGGGATTATGATATTTTTTATCACCTCGAACCTTGTTGCCCCAAGAGAATAAGCAGCTTCTTTCAGATCAGAGGGAACGAGGGTAATTACCTCTCTTCCGATTGATGCGGAAAAGGGAATGATCATGATTGCCAGTATCAGCGAGGAAGTAAGTATACCTACACCGTGGGGGGGCACGCCAAGCTTTATTTCAATAACCCTCATCATGGGCATAAGAAGGAAGAACCCCCAGAGCCCGTAAATCACGGACGGTATACCTGCGAGTACTTCAATAGAACTTCTTATGAATGTTGAGACTGCACTGTCTTTGAAATACTCCCCGAGAAAAATAGAGATGGAGATAGAGAAAGGGATTGATATAATGAGTGCCAAAAATGAGGTGAGAAGCGTGCCTGCAAGAAATGGAAGGGCGCCGAACCGTTCTGATGCGGCATCCCATGTATTGCCTGCAAAAAACCCGACGCCGAAAGTCTTTATTGATGGTACCGAGGCGACAAGGAGCGTAAGAAAAATGACCATCAGCAAAACCACGACGGTAAGCGCCGACAGATAAAGGATTCTGTTGAATATTGCTTCCGATTTCATTATTTTATCATCGTTGTTCCGTTGTATGTTATGGACTTGATGATCTTCAAAGATTTTTCAATTGCCTCTTTTGTTAATGCCGAATATTGAAGCGGCTCTACATATTTCTGTCCATCAGTAACCATCCATACGAGTAGTTTGGACAGGGTTTCGGCTTTCTCCTTTGTTCTGCCACCATAGTTTTGTTCCTTATAGAATATAAGCCAGGTAAAACCGCTTATAGGATAGCCGTCCTTTGCTTCGCTATCGGTTAATGATACGTTTGTATCATCAGGTATTTTCACGTTTGCCGCATTGCTTTCCGCTTTTGTAGTAGGCTCTACAAATTTGCCTGATTTGTTCTTTATGTTGCCATAAGACATTTTGTTCTGCAACGCGTAGAGAAGCTCCACATAACCGACTGACCCGGGTGTCTGCTTCACATATCCTGCCACGCCCGGATTTCCCTTCTGGCCGATCTGACCCTGTGGCCAGTTCAAAGATTTGCCTGTTCCTATTTTTTCCTTCCAATCATTGCTTGCTTTGCTGAGATATTCGCTGAAAATGTATGTGGTTCCGCTTCCATCCGCACGGTGAACAACACTGATCGCAAGGGTGGGTATATTGACGTCCTTATTAACGGCTGTTATTCTGGGATCGTTCCATTTTGTTATCTTTCCGAGAAAGATATCTGCCAGTACATCCGGGGTAAAATTCAATTTTGGATTGCCGGGCAGGTTATAAATTACAACCACTGCTCCGAGGCATATGGGTATGTGGAGCACGGGAGCACCTGCTTCTTTCAGCTCTTTGTCTGTCATAAAGGCGTCTGTTCCGCCGAAATCCACGGTCTTTTTAACAAGCTGGTTGATCCCTCCGCCGGAGCCTATGCCCTGATAGTTGATCTTTGTTTTGTTCTGTTGATAATAGGCATCAAACATCTTTGAGTAGAGAGGCTGAGGGAAAGTGGCTCCTGCGCCGATCAGCTCTTTTTCAGCAGCAAAAAGGGTTGAGTTCGCTGTAAGCAAAGAAAGAGCAATCAGAATAAAACTAATCATTTTAATGCTTTTAAACATACGATTCCTCCTGAACCAATATTTTAAAAGTATTATAATCCCGAAGTGTTATCATAATATGAACGTTGTGTTAATTTTTGGTTAATTTTCTCTGTCCCAACGCTATATGCCCGGCGCTCAAGGGCATCAAACATTAAATCAGTTAAGATTTGTCGGGATGGTAACAATAAATTTCGTTCCCTTTCCCATGGCGCTTTCAACATCTATTGTACCGCCATGCAGAAGGACTATGTGCTTGACTATGGACAGCCCGAGGCCGGTTCCGCCAAGTTTTTTGGAGCGTGATTTGTCTACAACATAGAACCTTTCAAAAATGCGCTGGAGGTGTTTGCCGGGAATACCCATGCCGGTATCTTCTATTGCTATTTTTACATAAGGATGGCTGTAATAAAGAGATACGTTTATTTCTCCCTGCTCTGTATATTTGATGGCATTATCTATCAGGTTTATTAACATCTGTTCCAATTTAAAGGGGTCGGCTTTGATAAGGGGAATGCCCTCTTCCGCGTGAACATTGAACGTAAGCCCCTTTTCTTTTGCCTTTTGATCAAATATTTTAAGGGTATTTTCTGCCAGGGTCGTTAAAGACACCTCTTCAAACTCGATTTCAATCCCTTTTTCTTCAAGCTCGGACAATAGAAGCAAATCACCGACAATGTTCATGAGGCGATCGGTGTGCCGTTTAATGACCTCAAGATAATGAGGATTTTTAATATCTTCCTCGTCTTCGAGTGTTTCAACAAATCCTTTTATCGCCGTGAGAGGAGTTCGCAGTTCATGGGAAATATTGGCAACAAAATCCCTTTTAATTGTCTCCAGGTTTTTAAAATCCGTAATATCGTGGAATATTGCTATCATTTCGTCTCTGGATGTCAGGAATGTTATGCTGCACAGGAAAACCTTCTCTTGCAACCTCACTTCGCCGGTAAAATGCTTTTTTTCGGTTGTAACCTGTTTTACCAGTTCGCCAAACTCGGGCGACCTCAATATCTCCCAGTGGAATTTACCTTCAATGTTGTCATTGTTGATCAATTTTTTGAAACTTTCATTGCTCAGTTTAATCTTTCCTTCCTTGTCAAAAACAAGGAGCATTTCCTGGATGGATGAGATGATTGTGTTGAGTTCTTCGTTATTATTAGATACTTCCTCGAACAGGCCGTGCATCTTTGATGCCATGTTGTTGAAGCTGTCGGCAAGTTCCTTCATTTCATCATCTTTTCTGAGAAATATCCTTGTATTGAAATCGCCCCGAGACAGTGTTTTTGCTGCCTGAACAAGCTTATTCAAGGGTGTGGATATGCTTTTTGATAACACAAGGGAGAAGATCAGGGAAAATATGGTGATAACAAAGGCAATCCAGAAGATTTTTATCTTTATGTCGTAAAGAAGGGCGTTTATCTGTTTGAGAAATGCGCTGAGCCTTATAACACCGATAATGACATTATCTTTTTCGATTGGAAGGGCGACATAGAGCATCTCTTCTTCAACGGTAACGCTGAATCGCCGGGATGTGCCGACACCCCCGGAAAAAGCTTCTATTACTTCCGGTCTTATTTTGTGGTTTTCCATTGTCTTCGGGTCTTTTTCCGAGTCGGCAACGACAACGCCTTGTTTATCAATTATAGTGATTCTTGAATGCATTTCGTTTTTCAAGGATTTTACAAAAATATCCAATTCCTTGAATTTACGTTCGTGTATAAATGACAATATTTCCGGCTTCAATATAATAGCGAGGTTTTTTAAATTCCCGGTATATGTTGCGATATACTGGGTTTTGATCGTTTTAAAAGAAAGTAGCGGTATCAAAGCAGAAAGAACGATGGTGATTAAGACACAACTGCCGAATATTTTTGTAAATATCGGGAATTTCATGCTTCCAGTTTATAGCCTACGCCTCTGATGTTCTTGATAAACGCCCCTGCCTTGCCGAGTTTTTCCCGAAGGTGTTTAATGTGCACATCGATTGTCCTGTCCAGTACCATTTTATCATTCCCCCAGAGATTCTGGAGGATTTGGTCTCTTGAAAACACCCGGCCTTTTTTCAAAGAGAGCATCTGTAGGATATTAAATTCGGTGGAGGTTAACTCAATCTTGTTTCCTTCGACTTCAACCTCGTGTTTTTCTAAGTCCATGCATATCAAATCCCCGATGATAATCTTTTTTGTTTCTTCCTTTTGTGTGTGCCTTCTTAATACAGCCTTGACCCTGGCGACAAGTTCGCGGGGCGAGAAAGGCTTGGTAACATAGTCGTCGGCGCCAAGCTCAAGGCCTAAGACCTTTTCTGTTTCCTCAACCCTGGCTGTGAGCATAATAATCGGGATATTGGCATATTTATCCTGGCTTTTTAAAGATTTACAAACTTCAAAGCCATCCATATCTGGGAGCATAAGATCAAGGATGATCAAGTCAGGGGTTTCGGAGCGTAGGAACTTAAAGAAAGATTCGGCATCCCGAAGTTCTTTGACCCTGAAGCTTGCCTTTTTGAGGTTTATCGATACAAGCTCTGCAATATCCGGTTCATCATCTACGATTGCAATCAGTTTAAGTGTCATGGAGATTTTCTCGAGGCATTTTTTTACTAATTATATTATTTATTTTGTATATTCTCAAATATTTCTCGTCATGCAATTTATGTTACTCTGCTATTTTTCATTCATTCTGCCAATATCTTGCCTTGATCGCGGTAATTGTTGCTTTTTCGCACTGGCCGGATTATTCTTCAAGAAAACCGGGGGTACTTATGAAAATATCACAACAATTACAAAAACATAAAAAGGGTCTGCCGCGTATCATCGCGTATAGCTCGATACCACTTCTCGTGGTTTTCTTTCCTTTATGCAGCAGCGCAGTCGCGGACATTGCCGGCAGCATAGGTGAATGTGCAAAAATACCCGATGATGCAGCAAGATTGAAATGCTTTGATGACCTGACCGGGAGGAGCGTCCGGGTAAAGCCTGCGGCCCCTGCGACGAAAGCAGAGGATAAACCGTCTCAACCAATTGCGCGGCCTTCGGTGATGTCCAAGCGTTGGGAATTGGACGAAACAAGCCGGAAAACCGCGCCTGTTATCAGGGCTCACCGCCCGAACTATATCCTGCCCCTCGCTTACAATGCATCGCCGAATCATGACTCCATTCTGGATATGGATCGGCAGGCAAAAGCCCAGAACGCTGAGGCAAAATTTCAAATAAGTTTTAAGGTTAAGCTTTGGGAAGACGTATTGGACAAGGATGTAGACCTTTGGTTTGCCTATACCCAGCTCTCCTTCTGGCAGTTATATAACTCAACATTTTCCTCCCCCTTCCGTGAAACCGACTATGAGCCTGAACTGTTCCTGACCTTCCGTACAGATTACAAACCTTTCGGCCTCGATCTTTTCGGCTTGAAGGGACGCACAGTCAACATAGGCATTGACCATCAATCAAACGGCCGTTCAATGCCGCTTTCGCGGAGCTGGAACCGTATTGTTACAAATCTCGGATTTGAGAAAAATAATTTTAATCTCTTTGTAAAAGCTTGGTACAGGTTGCCGGAGAGTGCCCGGGATGACGATAACCCGAATATCGAGAAATATATGGGGTACGGCGAGATCTTGGGAACATACTACTGGAACAAACACAGGTTCGGCGCAATGCTGCGCAACAATCTGCGGACCGGCGATAATAAAGGTGCCGTACAGCTTGATTGGAGCTTCCCCTTCCCCTTTATTAAGAACGATCGTTTGAGCGGTTATATCCAGTATTTTAACGGTTACGGGGAGAGTCTCCTCGATTATAACGCAAATTCAAACCGTATGAGCATAGGCATTATGCTGGCAGACTGGAACTGATACCATGTTGCCTTCATTTGCCCATCTTTGTTGTCTCCTCCTCGCGCTCCTCTATTCCCGGGGGCTCACGCGTCGCTCCCTCCTGCAGCAAGGCTGCGAGGTAATGTGGTTGCCCCGAAGCAAAGCTTCGAGGAATCTATTGATTGAATAAACAAAGGATTATTTCTTTCTGAACACCAACCGTATGGGGGCGCCCATGAAGCTGAATTTCCCCCGGAGCGAGTTTTCAAGATATCTCTTGTAGTGCTCGGGTATGGCCTTGGGGTAGTTTGAGAAGAGCATAAAAGTCGGCGGAGAGGTTTTGGTCTGGCTTGCATAGAATATCTTTATCTGTTTGCCCTGGACATGAGGAGGGGTTACTTTGTCAATAAATTCCCCGATGGCCTTATTCAGCATTGGTGTGCCTATCTGTTTCTCCATCTGTTTATGTATCCTCAAATCCGTATCGATTATGCTCTCAATGTTCAGTCCGGTTACGGCAGATACCGAGATAACAGGGGAAAACGAGGCATGGGGCAGCTTTTCCAGGGCCATCTTCCTGTAGGTTTTCATGTCTATTTTCCCTTTTACAAGGTCCCATTTGTTGACAACGATGCACAGGCCCTTGCCCCGTGACACAACAGTATGGGCTATGCCTGCATCCTGATGCGTGACCCCCTCCTCGGCATCTATTGTCAGATTGATTACATTCGCCCTGTCTATACTATGAATTGCACTTGATACAGAATACTCTTCAACCTTGATGGAGACCTTGCTTTTTCTCCGCAGCCCTGCGGTATCGATGAGTATAATCTCCCTGTCTTTAAAAAGTATCCGGGAATCAATGGAGTCTCTTGTGGTCCCCGGTATATCGCTTACTATCATCCGCTGTGATCCGAGCAGTTTGTTCGTAATGGAGGATTTTCCAGTATTCGGCTTACCCACAATGGCAATGCGAATCGCCGAGGGCAACTCAGCCTCCGGCAAAGGCTGGAATCCCTGACTACTGACTACATCGCACATCTCATCCAGCAGTTCTCCGATTCCTATTCCGTGGAGGGCGCTTATTGTATAAAACTTTTCAATGCCAAGCTCGTAAAATTCGGCCGAGGTGATCTCCGTTTTGTTCGAATCAACCTTGTTTATCACATAGATGACCGGTTTATCATATTTTCTCAGGTCCTTTGCAATGTCCCTATCCTGAGGAAGGATGCCGTCTCTGCCGTCCAGGACAAAGATAATGGCGCTTGACTCTTCCATGGATATGCGTATCTGTTCCTCTACCAGCCGGAAGATACTATTTTCTGAAGAAAGCTCGAAACCTCCCGTATCAACAAGGACAAAGTTGTGCCCGTCATACTCGAACTCCCCATAATTTCTGTCCCTTGTAACACCGGGTGAATCTTCTATGATTGCCTTTCTGTAGCCGACAATTCTGTTAAATATGGTGGATTTACCTACATTCGGCCTGCCAACGATACTGATAATCGGTTTCATATGCTCCTTTTTCCAAATTTATTAGCGCTTATTATCAACAAACCATGTGAAATTGAAGTTTATCCTGTTATTCACCCTTTGTATTTTACAATCAGACTTAAAATAAATCCGATAAAAGGCAGAATCATTATGGATTCGAGGGCAACAGGTACACCAAAATTGTCTGCCACAACACCGAGCAGCGTTACCCCTATGCCGCCCGTCCCTATAGCAAAACCTACCATCAAACCCGAAGCAACCCCAAGCCTGTTCGGGAGGAGTTTCTGCGCCATTACGATAGTTACGGAAAATGTAGAAATCATCAGCATGCCTTGTAGCCCAAGAACTACAAAGAGGAGATAACTCTTCTGGATGAAAGGCACAAAGATAAGCGGAAGCGTTATGGTACCAAGCAGCATGGATACAACCAGAAAGAATTTATGCCCCCACCTGTCGGCAAAAGGCGCGCCGATCAGCGTACCCACGGCCCCGCAGAAAAGATACGTAAAGACAAGTTTGCCTGCGAACATAGGGTCGCCCTTCAGATAGTTTATGTAATAAAAGGGGATGTATGTCATAAGTCCCATCTGTGTCCATGTCCTCATCACAACGACTGCAATTATAATGAAAAGGGAGATATAGGCGCTCAAGGGGGCCCCGGGAGCTGCCTTTTGTTTCTCCGCATGTTCGAGCGCAGGAATGACAATAGTCTTTCTGTAGTAAAGTATTATTGCCGTGCATACAAGCGACGGCAGTACAATCAGGGGGAGAGAAGAAAACCCGAGGTATTGGATAATACAAATCGAAAAGAGAGGTCCCAATGAAAAACCGAGGTTTCCCCCGACAGAGAATATAGACATGCCGGTAACGCTCTTTTCACCGGTAAAAAAATGAGCAGTCTTGTATCCTTCAGGGTGGTAGGAGGCAATGCCCAGCCCGCTTATTACCACGAGGACAAGTACAATGGCGTAGCTTGACGGTATTGAGATCAGTGAGAATCCGATGCCTGCGCACAATAAGCCGATGGGGAGAAGCACGGCTTTCCCTTTTTTATCCGAATAAAAACCAAAGAGCGGCTGGAGAACAGAGGAGGTGAAGTTTGACATCATCATGATAAAGCCTGTCATGGTATATGAAAGCCCGAGGCTCTCCTTTAGAAAGGGGAGCGTTGCCGGGAGCGCCCCCTGATAAATATCAACGGTGAGATGCCCGAGCGATAGTATGAGAAGAACCTTGAGATTAAATTTTTTCATCGTTGTTGCTCACATCCGTTCGCAATGAAACCTTGCCGGTCTTCCTGAATTTTAAAACATCTATCTGCCTGGAAAGACATGGGGTATTCTAACAGGGAAAGCCCGGGAAGGCAACACATTGCTCATCCAAGGCTTCTCTACGCTACTCTTTGTGTTTGCCAAAAGCCACATATCCCCGGGCAGCCCGATAAGAATTACGATGTTGACGGGGAAGCATACTTGTGAGCTACGATGGGAGGCCTGAAGGCGTACCGAGGGCATTTGCTGACAATGTGTTAGCAAATGCAATAAATCGCCGGAAAGTCAATAGAGGCGCTGATCGAGCGATTTCACTTTTGAAACTGCCGGAGATACCAATTCGGATTCAAAGATGGCACCCAGAGGGTGCCCGGGCGACTATCCGGGAAAAACCACCCGTTTTCCTTCCCTTGGTGGTTTGTCGTTTTGATTCTGGAAAAATGGATAGCACACTGGCGGGGGCGCCTCAGGCTTCTATTTTCGGCTTCCTCTTCACAGGTTTTTTTGCCATGATTGCATCAACTTTTATTCCGAGTCTCGTAAGGTGTCTGGTGAGACGATCCACCACAATTACCTGCACATCGTTGGCCACCATGGTCTTGAGTATATCTAAATGCTGGTTGGCTTCGTCAAGACGATGTTTTGACTCCGGTGCTGCCTTTCGTTCTGCCAACAAGGTGATCTTTGTGGCAAGCGCTTCAATATGTTCCCTTGTTTTTATAAACTCGGCTACGGTGGACATTTGTCACTTCCTTTGAAATGGTTAGATGATAATCTGTCAGGAATCGAGATTCGATTGTGATCCGTATCGGCCGACTCCGTAAATAGCTGCAGAGCAAATAGGATGGGATCGACCGTGACTATACTATAGTGTACCACTTTTTGAGAGAAATGTCAGAAATGATTACAAGGGTAGCCCAAGAAAACCTCCTGGAAATCCTCAAGCAGTTTTCTTGGGCTTATAGAAGATTGTATTTCTTTCTGAAAAACTCATAGGCTTCCATAATTGCTCTGGTTTTTTTCTCGGCCATTTCTTGAAATTCTATCCCCAGATGCTGCACCTTATCCGGGTGATATTTTGCGAGGAGCTCTTTATATTGTTTTTTGATAGTTGCCGGGCTATCTTCGGCTGTGACCTCTAAAACGTGTCGATACTCATCTTCTGTGTTTTTGTATTCCCGGTTTTGGTACTGGTAGCCACCTCTTTCATTTCTTTGATACATTTCTTTTTTGAACATTCTTATCAAGTAACGAAAGGTGAGGTAGCCCGCTACGATGAAAATGATGATTGTCACAAAACGCATCATCTACCTTTTCTCCAGAATGTTATGATTTGAAATGAACCTCCCCGAAGCAGAGCTTCGAGGAATCCATTGATTGAAACTCATACCAATTCACCTTCGATCATATAACTTCATTGACTCCTTTTTTCAACGCCCCCGAGGAAATTACGTACTGCTGCAAGATATTCTTCGGGCTTTTCGATATGATGGTTATGCGATGCATTCTCAAAAACAACAATTTCCGAACCAGGAAGCATGCTTTGGTAATACATCGTTGCGGCAGGCGTTGCTTCGTCATATTGCCCGCAGGTGAAGAGGACGGGTACGGTTATTTCTTTTAACCTTTCTGCCCGTTCATAATCTTTTAGTGTCCCGCTCATGGTGAATTCGCTTGGTCCCCACATATACTCATATACAGCGTGTCCCATCTTTTCAATGGTTCTGTTCAGACAATCGGGCCGGGAATCTAAACAACAAACATGGCGTTCGTAGTATGCCATAATCGCATCCTGATATTCGGGGGAATCGAAATTCCCGGAAGCTTCGCTTTTCAGAATAGTTTTTTGAATATCCTCCGGAAACTCCAGCAAATAAGTCCTCTGATCTGCGGCAAAACGGGAAGCGCTTATACAGGGGCCGGAAAGTATCAGGCTTGTTATCCCTTCAGGTTCACGGGTGAGCATGTAATCAACGGCAAGCATGCTTCCCCATGACTGTCCAAGAATATGCGCCTTCTCAAGCGCAAGGGCATTTCTGATGAGTACAATCTCTTCCACAAAACGTTCAATGATCCAGAGAGACGTGTTGTCAGGCCTGTCGGAATATCCGCATCCGAGCTGGTCGTAGAAAATAACCGGCCGTTCATCGCTTAGGGGTTCCACCGGTTCGAGGTAGTCATGGGCTGCCCCCGGTCCTCCGTGCAAAACAAGAAGCGGTATACCTTTTTTGTCTGCCCCCGCCTTTCGGTACCACACTCTTCCACCGGTTACCTGAATGTAACCTTCCTGTACTGCTCCGGAATTTATTGACATTCTATCTCCCGGTTACGTCCTTATTTGCACATGTCTATAAAGTTTTGCAGGAGTTTAAGCCCGGCTCGCTGGCTCTTCTCCGGGTGAAACTGGCAGGCAAAGAGGTTGCCCCTTTGAACTGATGAGGCAAATTCAACACCGTATGCTGTTTTTGTTGCTGTCACGTCTTCTGCTGGACGGCAATAATATGAATGGACAAAATAAAAAAATTCGCCATCGTTGATACCTTTAAAGATATTGTTCTCCCCTTGAATCTCTATGCTGTTCCACCCCATGTGCGGCACTTTGACGGCCCCTGTAAACCTCGGCACATCGCCCTTGATTACCCCCATGCCTTCAACGCCGGGCGCTTCCTCGCTTGATTCAAACAATGTCTGCATGCCCAGACATATCCCGAGATATTGTTTATCGTTCATTATCAACTCTTTTATAAGGTCAAAAAGTTCGAATTTCTTCAGGTTCTCGATGCATTTTCCGAAGGCGCCCACACCGGGCAGCACAATGGCATCCGATGCTTTGATTGCTTCTTTTTTTCTCGTAACAACAACATCCCCGCCGAGTATCCTGAAGGCGTTTGTCACACTTCTCAGGTTGCCCATGCCGTAATCAACAATTGCTATCATAACCTTCCTGTTCCTGTTTCCAATTATTAATTCTAAACCATTTATTGCCTTACAGCATGCCCTTTGTTGAGAGCACTCCCTTGATGTTTTCGTCCTTCTTTGTTGCATCTTTCAATGCCCTGCCAAAAGACTTGAAGATCGCTTCTATCTTGTGATGGAGGTTCTCGCCGTAAAACAAATTCATGTGCAGGGTTATCTTCGCTTCGTTTACAAAGGCCTGGAAAAATTCTTTAACAACGCCTGCGTCAAAGGTACCCGTTGTCCCCTGCACTTTGCCTTTCCACACAAGGGCCGGCCGGCCGCTGATATCAATAGCCATCATGCACAGGGATTCGTCCATGGGTGTTACAGCATATCCATAACGCTTCAGCCCTTCAAGGTCTGCTATTGCTTCCCTGAATGCCCTGCCCATGGCAATGCCTATATCCTCCACTGTGTGGTGGCAATCTACGTCCGTGTCTCCCTTTGCCTCGATTTCAAGGTCAAAGAGGCCGTGCTTTGAAAACAGATGGAGCATGTGGTCAAAGAATGGGATGCCCGTTGACACGACATATTTTCCTTCTCCGTCAATTACCCAATTAATTTTAATGGCCGTTTCTTTTGTCTTTCTGCTTACCCTTGCTTCTCTTTTCATGGCTCCCCTCTTTAATCGGCCTGCAAACCAAATTGGTTCACTTTTGAGTGCTTGCCGATTACGGAATTACTTTGTTCAGCGGATATTCCACAATGTCCACTGCGCCCGCCCTCTTCAGGTTCGGTATAATATCCCTTACCACTTTTTCGTCTATGACAACTTCAATTGCCACCCATTCATTGTCGGAAAGGGTAGAAACTGTTGGCGTACGGAGGCACGGGAGCGTCTTTGTCACTTCGTCCAGTCTGCTCTTCGGTAAATTCATCTTAAGTCCCACCTTTTCCTCGGCAAGAAGTGCTCCCTTCAACAATATGACAATGTTTTCCATCTTCCTTCTTTTCCACTCATCCTTCCATGAGTCCTTGTTCGCGATCAGCACTGTTTCGGATTCAAGGATGGTTTCCACAATTCTCAGGTTGTTTGCTTTGAGTGATGCCCCTGTTTCCGTAACCTCTATAATGGCATCAGCCAGAAGTGGCGGCTTTACCTCTGTCGCCCCCCAGGAAAATTCGACTGTGGCGTTTATACCCTTCTTTTTCAGGTATCTTTTGGTAAATCCTACCAGCTCTGTTGCAATCTTCTTGCCTTGCAAATCCTCCACTTTCCGTATGGGCGAGTCTATCGGCACTGCAACAACCCATTTAACACCGCGAAACCCTATCTTGCCGTACCGTAATCTTACAAGCTCTTCAACCTTTGCATTCTGTTCAAGCACCCAGTCATAGCCTGTAATACCCAGGTCAAGTATGCCGTCTTCAACATATCTTGCCATCTCCTGTGCCCGTATTACAAGCCCTTCTAACTCCGGGTCGTCTATTGAAGGCACGTAGGACCTTTCGGGAAGTTTTATATTAAAGCCCGCATTTTTGAAAAGCCTGAAGGTTGTTTCCTGTAAACTCCCCTTGGGCAAACCGATTTTTAACTTCATATTACAACTCCTTTCTTGCTTTTATGGATTCTCCGTGGGCAAAAAGGCCTTCAATCCTTGACAGCCTTATTGCATTGTCACCGTATTTGTCTAAGAATTCTTTTTCTATTTTAACCGTTACCTTCCTTCTCGTAAACCTGTCAACGGAAAGGCCTCCCGTAAACCTTCCTGCGCCTCCTGTGGGCAACACATGGTTTGTTCCGATATAATAATCCCCCATAGCAACCGGCGTGTACGGACCGAGATAGACAATGCCGGGATACCGTATCTGTGCTGCAACGCCTTCGTCCCCTATCAATTCCATATGTTCGGGTGCAATAGTGTTTATAGCCTGGACAGCTTTATTTACGTCCCGGTAATGGACAAAGAAGCTGTTCCCTTTTAATGCCTTTTCAATAATCTCTTTTCTCTCATTGACAACCATCAGCTTTTCTATGCTCTTCGATATGCTCTCAATATGCTCTTTCGACGGTGAAAACAGCCCCACTGTGGCCATTGCATCGTGCTCGGCCTGTGAGAAAAGATCCCATGCCACCGCATCCGGCGAAAATGCCTCTGTACAAAGGACAATAAGTTCTGTGGGCCCGGCCAGCATGTCTATACCTACTGTTCCGTAAACATCCCGCTTTGCCTCATCTACATAGGCATTGCCCGGCCCGACAACCATATCCACCTTCGGTATGCTTCCTATTCCATACGCAAAGGCATATACTGCCTGTGCGCCGCCTATGCGATATACGTCCTTTATCCCCAGGAGCAAAGCGGCGGCGGACACATGGGGGTCCAAAGACCCGTCAATAGTCGGGGTTGTCGCATATATTTTGTCCACTCCTGCAATCTGCGCCGGTACAACCCCCATGATCAGAGATGAGGGGTACGTTGCCCTTCCTCCGGGCACATAAACCAGCACCCGCTCAACGGGCTCAAGGGTCTCGTGCACGACAACACCTTTTCTTTTGTATGTCCTTTTACGTCCGCCCTGTGTTTTGTGATATTGCGCAACGTTTTTTATCATTCCCCTGAGTACGGCAAGGTCTTTCCTGTTTACCAGGGATGCCCTTTCCCGCAGTTCGTCTTCGCTTATCTTAAACGGGTGGCCCATTGTCCACCTGTCCCATTTTCTTGAAAACTCTGCAAGGGCTTCTTCGCCTTTTTGCAACAATTCATTTTTTATATTTTCAACAGAATTTTTTATGTCTTTTTTCTGTTTTTCCCTTCCATCAACAACAAAGGCGAGGAGCTCGCTATATTCCTTTTCAAGATCCCAGACCTTCATCCTTTCTCCTTTCTATCTTTGCACCCAGTTTCGTCAGTTTTTCCTCTATTGATTCATAACCCCTGTCAATGTGGTAAATCCTTGAAATCTGGGTAATACCGTAGGCGGCAAGGCCCGCAAGCACAAGGGAAGCGCTTGCGCGCAAATCCGATGCCATGACCTTTGCTCCGGAAAGCATTTTAACGCCCCTTACTATTGCCGTATTCCCTATTACCTTAACATCGGCGCCCATCCTCCTGAGTTCCGCTGCATGCATCATCCTGTTTTCGAAAATAGTTTCCGTTATTGCACTCACGCCTCTTGAAACACTCATAAGCGCCATAAACTGTGCCTGCATATCAGTAGGAAAGCCCGGATAAGGGGCTGTTTTTATATCCACCGCCACCGGCTGTTTTCTTGACATGGAAGTTTTTATCGTGCTGCCGTCTTCTGTAATATCCATGCCCGCCTCTTTTAACTTTTCAACAATAGGCATTACGTGCATCGGGTCGCACCCTTCAATAACAATGCTGCCCCTTGTTATTCCACAGGCAACAAGGAATGTGCCTGTCTCAATCCTGTCCGGTATAACATTATAATCACAGGGAGTCAGTTCATCAACGCCTTTTATCCTGACAATCTCTGTCCCTTCTCCTTCAATTTTCGCCCCCATTTTTTTCAACATGCGTGCAAGGTCAACCACTTCCGGCTCACGGGCTGCATTTTCTATGATTGTTTCTCCCTTTGCCTTAACTGCCGCCATTAAAATGTTTTCCGTACCGCCCACTGTCGTCGTATCAAAGTGTATTATTGCGCCCTTCATCTTTTTTGCTGTCACATCCACGTATCCCTTTTTAACCTTCACATCGCAACCAAGCGTTGAAAGCCCCTTCAGGTGTAGGTTTATCGGTCTCTCCCCTATTGCACACCCGCCGGGATATGACACCGTTGCCTTTTGTAACCCGCCGATGAGCGCACCAAGGACAAGCACGGAGGCTCTCATCTCCTTTACAAGCTCATATGGCGCAACATGATTATCAACGCCCCGCGAGTCCACCTTCAGTGTATCGTGTCCGGACCAGACGGCATTGCTGCCCAGAAGGTTGATAAGTCGCAACATGGTCTCCACATCTTTCAGGCGCGGCACGTTGGTAATATTATAGATACCTTTTTGAAGAATGGTTGCTGCAAGGAGCGGCAAAACAGCGTTTTTTGATCCGCTGATTTTTACTGTTCCACCGAGCCTTTCTCCGCCTTCTATCACAAATTTATTCATGCGCCTTCAATTACCCTTTCCCTTCCGGATAAGTCCGTTTTCAGGGTTGTTTTAAAACCCAGAGATTCTAACATATTTCTCACTTTTCGGCCCTGTAAATTACTGCCGATCTCACATAAAACGTGCCCGTTCTTTTTCAGATAATACGGCAGTCCGGCCACAAACCTTGCATAAACCTCCACGCCTTCTTCCCCGCCGTAAAGCGCAATCCTCGGCTCAAAGGCCTTTACATCTTCTGCCAGATCATTCCATTCCTGTTGAGAAATATACGGCAGGTTCGCCAGAATCAAATCAAATCTTCTGTCCTCTTTTATACCTTCGAATAAGTTCGAGCAAACAAAGTTTATATTGTTCTTTGTCCCGAGCTGCTTTGCGTTTCTTTTTGCGACACGCAACGCATCGAGCGATATGTCTACACAAAACGTCTCGCACAGCGTCTTTTTTGCTAATATTATGCCTATTGCCCCCGAACCGGTTCCCATATCCATTACACGAACAGTGCCGGGCTTATTTTCAATTATTCTCAGCGCTTCCTCGACCAGGATTTCCGTCTCCGGTCTCGGCACAAGAACATGCTGATCCACGTGGAACACTTCGGAAAAGAACTCTTTGCTTTTCACGATGTATGCGAGCGGTTTCCCTTTTTTTCTTTCCCCGATCAACTTGTCTATGTGCAAAGCCTCTTCTTTTTCCACTTCCCTGTCGAGATTAATAAATATTTTTTCTTTGCTTAATGAAAGGGTATATGAAACGATGTTTGTTAGATCGAGGGGTGCAATGATGTCTCTTTTTTCAGTAAATATGTCTCTTATGCGCAAGCCCGTTTCCTGCTTACCCTTTTTTCAAGGCTTCTGATTGAAAATGGGCTACTAAAGGAGTTAATATGTCATCAATGTTTCCATTCAATACATCCTGGAGCTTGTAAAGCGTAAGGCCGATCCTGTGGTCTGTAACCCTGCCCTGGGGAAAGTTGTAAGTCCTGATGCGTTCGCTGCGGTCACCTGTTCCTACCTGTTTTCTCCTTTCCTCGGAAATTTCCTGTTCTTTTTCGTCCTCCATCTTTTCTTTGAGGCGGGCGCGCAACACCCTTATGGCCTTTGCCTTGTTTTTGTGCTGTGACTTTTCGTCCTGGCAGGTAACAACTATGCCTGTCGGTATGTGTATAACCCGCACAGCAGAGTCTGTAGTGTTTACATGCTGCCCACCTGGACCGCTCGACCGGAATACATCTATTCTCAGCTCATCCTGGTTTATATTAAATTCCGTCTCTTCGGGTTCGGGCAAGACTGCAACGGTTACTGCCGACGTGTGTATCCTCCCCTGTGCCTCTGTAACGGGAACCCTTTGTACCCTGTGAACGCCGCTCTCATACCTTAAAAGGCCATAGGCGTCTTTGGCCTCTATAACCATTATAGCTTCTTTCAGGCCCCCGAGGTCCGACATGCTCGCCTCTATCAGCTCTGTTTTCCATTTCATTTTCTCAGCATATTTCATGTATATGGCAAAAAGATCCCTTGCAAAAAGAGCTGCCTCCTCGCCTCCTGTTGCTGCCCTTATCTCAAGGAACATACTCTGAACCGGCTTTTCGTGACCCTTTAAGAGTTTGTCACGCAAAAGTGATTCGAGCTTAACCCTTTCCCTCTCAAGGCTTCCGGCTTCTTCTCTTATTAATGCTTTCATTTCTTCGTTTGTTTCGGCCTTCAGCATCTCTGAGGTTTTTCCTTCTTCCGCAACTTTGCCTTTCCAATTCCTGTGAAGATCTACGAGCTCTTTCAGTTCGGTATATTCCTTGGCAAGCTTCCTGTATGTCTCCAGATTAGCCGTTGCATCGGGCCTTGCCATATCTTCTTCGATCTGGCAGTATCTTTTTTCTATTTCCTCCAGTCTTCCAAACATTGCAATTATGCGCTCTTTTTGCCGTATCTCCTTTCAAATTTCTCTACCTGACCGGCTGAGTCCAACCGTTTTTCCTTTCCGGTAAAGATGGGGTGACACTTTGCACATATTTCTACAGTTATTTTGTCTCTCACGGACAGCGTCTCAAAGGTATGTCCGCATGCGCATCTTACAGAAGCATTTATCAGATTCGGGTGTATTCCTTTTTTCATTTCAAACTCCTTTGCTCATATTATTTAAAAAGTCTTTATTTGAATCGGTGTCCAATAGTTTTTCAACAAGAAACTCCATGGCGTCAACGGGGTTCATGGGCTGAAGCACTTTTCTTAAAAGCCATACCCTCGACAGGTCGCCGTTATTCATTAGCAGCTCTTCTTTTCTTGTCCCTGATTTATTTATATCAATGGCAGGGAATACCCTCTTTTCTGCGAGCTTCCTGTCAAGGTATATCTCCATATTGCCTGTGCCCTTAAATTCTTCAAAGATTACCTCGTCCATCCTGCTCCCGGTATCTATAAGGGCTGTGGCAACTATCGTCAGACTGCCGCCTTCTTCTATATTCTTGGCAGCGCCGAAAAACCTCCTTGGTTTCTGCATAGCCGATGCATCTATACCACCGGAGAGTATTTTTCCGCTCGACGGAACAACCGTGTTGTAAGCCCTCGCAAGCCTTGTTATGCTATCGAGTAAAATAACAACATCCCTTTTATGTTCTACAAGCCTTTTGGCCTTCTCTATAACTATTTCTGCTACCTGAACATGTCTTGTTGCCGGTTCATCAAAGGTAGAACTTATAACTTCACCCTTAACCGATCTTACCATATCCGTCACTTCTTCCGGTCTTTCATCGATCAGGAGAACGATGAGGCTGATCTCTTTGTGGTTTTCGGTAATGCTGTTTGCTATGTGTTGCAGGAGCATGGTTTTTCCGGTTCTGGGCGGGGCAACTATCAACCCTCTTTGTCCTTTTCCTACAGGTGTAAAGAGGTCCATAACCCTTGTCGACATATTCTCCGTGATAGTTTCGAGGTTTATTCTCTCGTTAGGATATATGGGCGTAAGGTTGTCAAATATGATCTTGTCTTTCGCCACACTCGGGTCATCAAAGTTTATCGTCTCCACCTTCAGCAGGGCAAAGTATTTCTCGTTGTCCTTTGGCGGTCTTATCTGTCCCGACACGGTGTCGCCGGTTCTTAATCCGAACCTTTTTATCTGTGATGGGGATATATATATATCGTCGGGACCCGGCAGGTAGTTAGAGTCGGTTGACCGTAAAAATCCGAAACCCTCCGGGAGTATCTCAAGCACCCCTTCGCCGTTCACAGATTCATTTTTATCTACAAATGCCTGGAGAATAGAAAAAATAATCTCCTGTTTTCTCATACCGGAAGGGTTTTCTACACCCTGTTCTTTTGCTATGGCTGTAAGCTCCCCAATCCTTTTCCTTTTTAGATCATTAAGATGCATATAATTCTTCCTCCCATACCTTAATACTGCTTAAAAGGCCTTCCACCTCTTCTTTGAGTTCTTCTATTGTACCGTTGTTATGAATAACGTGGTCTGCCATCGCTTCTTTTTCCTTGAGCGGCATCTGAATCGCCGTCCTTTGATCTATATCGTCTTCATCCATGCCCCTTCTTTTTAGTCTTTTCTTTGTCTTTGCTGCATTTGTGGAAACAACTATAACCCTATTAAGTTCTCTGTGAAGGCCTTTTTCATATAATAAGGGGGCGTCTATTACTACAGTTTTTATACCCTTTTCCTCCAGATTTTTTATCCTGTCATGCATTTGTTCTCCGACTTTCGGGTGAATTATGTCCTCGAGCTTCTTTAATTTCTCTTTGTCCTTGAAAACCAGTTCCCTTATCCTCTGAACGGCAACGCTGTCTTCTGTTATGTAGTAACCGCCGAAGGCTCTTTCAATGTCGTTTTTTACATCTTCCCGCTCTGCGACATCTTTTGCTACTTTATCAAGGTCTATAACCTCTATGCCCTTTTTTCTAAGCATGTCTGATACGGTTGTTTTACCGCTTCCGACAATTCCCGTTATGCCGATGAGGATCATATATCGAGGTTTCTGACATTCATAGCGTTTTGTTCAATAAAGGCCCTTCTTGTTTCAATATTGTTGCCCATAAGTACGGTAAACATCTGATCTGCCTCAATAGCATCTTCTATTGCAACCCGCAACAGGCTTCTCCTCTCAGGATCCATTGTGGTTTCCCAGAGCTGTTCGGGATTCATTTCGCCCAGACCTTTATATCTCTGTATGCTTATACCTTCTTTCCCTTTTTCATTGATGAACCTTAAAAACTCTTCTGCACTAGCGATTGTTTCCTCTTTTCCACCACTTATCACCTTAACCTTCTTTTCATAAAAGTCGTGCGCTTTTGCATATTTTTCGAGGGTCTCAATATAATCAGCCTGGTTGCATATTTCATAATCTATTGTGCTGCCTTCCCCTTTTTGGTCGGTTCGTTCTACACGTATGGTAAACAGGTTGTGCTCTCTGTCTCTCACCACTTCGGTGCCGTATCCGTAGCCATCCAGGTATTCCTTGAATTTATACAGCTTTTCTCCTCCTTCAAAATCCTCTCTATTCCGGATCAATGCCCTGAAAAGGCTTATGATAACCTTTTTACTATTGCCAAGCCTTTTCATATCCTTCAGATAATATTCTACACTTCTTACGTTTTCAACGCTCTGCGTAAATTCATGTTTATCAATCTCTACATTGTCGATATAACAAACTGTTTTTTCTATTCCCCTTTGTGTTACAAACCTTTCAAACTCATCTTCATCTTTTATATACAGTTCTTTTCCGCCGTGTTTTACCTTGTAAAGAGGCGGTTGCGCAATATACATATACCCGTTTGCTATCAGATCCGGCATTTTTCTGTAAAAAAGCGTAAGAAGCAACGTCCTTATGTGTGAACCATCAACGTCCGCATCTGTCATGATTATAATCTTTTTATACCTTAATCTGTCGATACCGTTCAGATTGGTACCCAGGGCAAGGTAAACATTCCTTACCTCCTGATTTGACAGTACCTTTTCGGGCCTTGATTTTTCAACATTCAATATTTTTCCTTTTAGAGGGAGTATCGCCTGCGTTCTTCTGTCTCTTCCCTGTTTTGCAGAGCCTCCTGCAGAATCACCCTCAACAATAAAAATTTCACAAAGATCGGGGTTGGTTTCCTGACAATCGGCAAGCTTTCCCGGTAAAATACCGCTTTCTATCAAACTCTTACTTTTTATAAGATCTTTAGCCTTTCTTGCAGCTTCCCGCGCCCTCTTTGTTTCTATTACTTTATTTACAACAATTTTTGCAATATTTTGATTTAATTCAAAATACTCGGCAAGTTTTTCATTTAAAACAGATTCTACCAAGCCCTTTATTTCGCTATTTCCGAGTTTTGCCTTTGTTTGTCCTTCAAATTGAGGGTTTTGAATTTTTGTATTAATAACCGCAACAAGCCCCTCTTTTACATCGTCTCCTGATATCGGTTCTTTTGTCTTTTGTGAGCTATTCGTTTGAATGAAATTATTGATACACCTTGTCAGGGCACTCCTGAAGCCTGCTACGTGCGTACCGCCCTCCTGGGTGTTTACGTTATTCACAAAACTATATACATTCTCATTATATCCTTCATTATACTGAATGCCAACTTCTAATGAATCAAGCAGATTTTTCGAGCTTGCTATAAAAATTGGTTCGTCGAACAGAACATTTTTGTTGCTGCTTAAAAATTTTACGAATGCTTTTATGCCGCCTTCGTGTTTAAACTCCTGTCGTTTCCCTTTTCTTTCATCAATAAGAATTATGTATATACCGTTGTTCAGGAATGATATTTCCCTCATCCTGTGCGCCAGTGTTTCATTGCTGAATTCTATGGATTCGAATATTTCTTTATCCGGTTTAAACCATATCTTCGTCCCTGTTTTTTCCGTATCACCTATTATTTTCAACTCTGTTTTTTTATTTCCGCCTTCATACCTCTGTGAAAACACGCTGCCGCCTCTCCTTACTTCTACCTCAAGATATTCCGAAAGAGCATTTACAACAGACAGACCTACGCCGTGCAACCCGGCAGAATATTTGTATGAATTTTTATCGAACTTTCCGCCTGCATGTAGCTTTGTAAGCACAACCTCCAGCGCGGGCATATTTTCTTCTATGTGCATCTCTGTGGGTATTCCTCTTCCATTGTCCTCACATGTAACACTGTTATCCCTGTGTATTGTAATGGTTATTCTATTACAGAATCCCTCCAGAGCCTCATCAATACTATTATCAACAATTTCATATACAAGATGGTGGAGTCCTTCGAAACCGGTATTTCCTATATACATAGACGGCACTTTTCTAACAGCATCAAGCCCGCCCAATATTTTTATACTTCCTGCTCCGTATTCGCTTATTCCATTTTCAGTCATTCCATTATATCCTTATCGGCATTATAATATTTCTATGGTCTTTTCCTTCTTCTCCTTCAAAAAGCACTGCGCCATAAGCCTCCGGCGTCTTTATAATAATTTTATCGCCCTGAATGTGTGATACCACATCCATAATAAACCTTACATTAAAGTTCATATTTATTTCTTCACCTTCATAATTTATATCAATAATCTCCTTTGCACTTCCAACATCAGCCTCTGCCTCAATTTCCATTTTATTTTTTAGAAAACTTATTCTGATTGGTTCCGATCTTCCAATTATTGCTGAAACCTTTTTTATACCCTTATAAAAAGTCTCTTTATCAATAGATATAACATTTATATTATTCTCCGGTATAACATTATCATAGTCAGGAAAATTTCCTTCTATGGTCCTGGAAATAAGTGTAATCATATTCGTGCTGACCTGCACATGTTTATCATCTATTATAATTTTTACCTCATCTTTCTCCTCTATAATTCTTTCTATTTCTGCTATAGACCTTTTCGGTATTATAATACCCTTGAAAGCCTTTAATCCTTCAATCTCTTTCTGGCACAAAGACATCCTGTAGCCATCGGTTCCTACAACTACCATTTTCCCTTCCATGCCTTTCATATACATGCCTGTCAGCACATATCTGGTCTCATCAACAGACACGGCAAAACCCACTTTATTTATCATTTCAAGCAACATATTACCTTTTAAAATAAATTCTTCGTGTCCTTTTATCTCCTTAACTTCTGGAAACTCTTCAGGATCTTGCAGACCTAAAACAAACTCCGATTTTTTTTGTTTTATTATCAACATATTTTCTCTAATCTCCAGATCAATGTCTCCATTATCCATCTCCCTGAGTATTTCCAGTAATTTTCTCCCGTGCAATATTATTTTCCTTTCTGTTTCTACTTTATAATCCAGGTAGCCTATGGCACTTATCTCAAGATCTGTAGAATAAACTTTTGTTTTTTCAGTTCCAAATTCTATAAGAAGATTTGAAAGGATAGGCATAAGAGATTTTTTTTCGGTTATACTTGCAAGTTTTGCAATTGGGGCAAGAAAAATGTTTTTGTCTAATATTATATTCATATATTCTCCTTTTATAATAATAGTAATATATGATGTTGAATTGTGGAAAACTTAAAAGTCCAAATTAAATTAGATACATTAGACACAATAAAAAAAAACGGAATGTTTAAGTTTTGTGTGATCATGTAGACTTAACCTTTGCTTCCAACTTTTCAACAGTGTTTTTGAACTCTTTTTTAACTTTAATTTCTTCTTCAATTTTTTTAATAGAATGGATAATAGTAGCATGATCCTTTCCACCAAACTTTTCACCAATACTCACCAGAGAATGATCCGTCAGTTTTCTTGAAAGATATATAGCAACCTGACGAGGTATCATGATAGACCTCATTCTTTTTTCTGATTTTATATCTGAAATTTTAATAGAGTAATAATTAGAAACTTCCTTTATTATCATATCTATTGTAATTTCCCTCTTTTTTTCTTTAATAATATTACCCATAACTTCTTTTGCAAGATCGAGTGTTATAACAGTGTTACTTAAAGATGCAAAAGCACCGATGCGTATTAAGGAACCTTCAAGAGACCTTACACTGTCTTCGGCGTTGGATGCGATGAAAAAAGCAACATCATTCGGAAGGTCGATATTTTCAAGCTCTGCCTTTTTATTTAAAATAGCAACCTTTGTTTCAATATCCGGTGACTGAATATCAGCAATAAGACCCCACTCAAAACGTGACTTTAATCTCTCTTCAAAATTTTCAATGTCACGGGGGAATTTGTCGCTTGTAACCACAATCTGCTTCATGTTGTCATAAAGTGCGTTAAAAGTATGGAAAAATTCAGCCTGTGTTCTTTCTTTACCGGCAATAAATTGTATATCATCTATCAGTAAAACATCCATCTTTCTGAATTTATTTCTAAAATCATCCATCTTATCAAATCTTATTGAGTTTATGAGTTCATTCATAAATATTTCCGCCGTAATATAACAAATATGATCGGCATTCTTGTTTCCATGTTTTGTTAGAAAATTGCCTATAGCATTCAAAAGATGCGTTTTTCCGAGACCAACGCCGCCATATATAAAAAGTGGATTATATGTCTTTCCGGGATTTGTTGAAACAGCAAGACATGCAGCGTTTGCGAACTGGTTGCTTCCTCCTACAACAAAATTTTCAAACGTATACTTTGGATTAAACGTATACTTTGGATTAAACGTATACTTTGGATTAAACGTATTATACTGCTCGCTCCTTTTTACTGCAACAACCTTTTTATCTCCACCCTCTTCCTTTTTTAATATGTATTCTATTTTAGAATTCTCCTTTGTAATTTCTTTTATAAGGGCAAGGAGTATAGGCTCAAAATTCTCAACAACCCAGTCTCTGAAAAAGGCATTCGGTACAGAAACGGTGCATTTACAGTCTTTATAATCTATATATTTTATCGGCTCGATCCAGGTTTTATAACTATCCTCGCTTATTACACCTGCAATCTTTGTTTTAATTAGAGATAATATATCAGACATAGTGCTAAATTATTTTTTCAACATTTTTTCAACATATGTGGAAAACCTAAGCGCTGTGGAAAGACTTAAAGAATTATAGTAATACAATATTAAAAATAATTCAACTGTTTTTGTTAAACAATATTTAAGACCTTTGCAAAACTCAAAAAATGCCGTCATTAAGCCTGCCCCGGAGTGCGGGTATCCGCTTGCGGGTGATTCGGGGGCGAAACCGGTATGACAGAAAATAGCAAAAAGCGCTTTTGCAAAGGTCTCTATTTGTAATATTAAATCAAGCAGTGTTTTTCCCTTGGCGTCTGCAAAACAAATTCCCCCGGCAACTGAAGACCAACAGGGGGCACCCGTTGTATGCCCATAAAAACCGCACCCTTATAGTTTGGTGTTGATCGGTTCCATACGTTCTGTTAATATGTCAGACATACCGTGATACGAAAACTATTAATAATAATTTTTATCCTTCTCCTCACAACCGTACCCGTTGTTGCAGACGAATACAGCGATGCAATGAAAAGAGCGAAAACCGAAGATAAGCCCGTGGTTATCTATTTCTATAGTAAATACTGCCGTTTTTGTGACGCAATGGACAGAGACGTGCTGTTCGATAAGGAAATAAAAAAAACATTAAGCGAGGGAATTGTCTACCTGAGGGTTGATGCTGATATAACAAAACAAACAGCAAGGCTTTATAATGTAAGGGGTTACCCTACCACATGCCTCCTTGATCCGACAGGAAAGCGTATTATATCTATACCCGGTTATATACCAAAGGACGACCTCAAGAAGGTTCTGGAATTTTTAAAAGGTAAACATTACCAAAGGACGACCTTATTGGAATTTCTGGAAAAATGAGGTACTACAAAACGCTTCGGAAGCAAAAAAAGCTTTTCTGCCAATATTTCGATTCTATACTGTCTACAGTTACACCCCTTGAATTTGAGGAGTGAACAAAATCCGTCTTGTTTATCATTATGCCCGAGTGAAGATTTTTCTTTATCTTGAAAAATACGAGATCCCCTGGTAACACACTGTCTCTCGCCACGTCATAGCCGGCTTTTATCAGACCCTCTGTCATAACCGGAAGGACTATATTAACCTTTTTATACACATAGTAGACAAGCCCGCTACAATCAAATGCATCCGGACCTTTTGCGGCATTTTTATACGGCTTGCCGAGAAGCGCAACAGTATGTTGAACAATATCGTTTCTTACACCCGCTACAGGCTGGTAAACCTTAACCTGTTGCGGGGCACAGCCAAAGATAACCGCAAGGAGCAGCGCGATCAGCAGCAATTGTGCATACCGGTGCTTAATGGTGGGTATAAGCCCTTCCGCAGTCATCTCCTAAGCATAATCCTTTATAATATCAACCATACCGGCAAGGGAACTGTTTTGAATAGAGTGTGTGAGAAAAGGCTTCATGTTAGAACAAGGGTGAAACCCTATGGACAGAGAAACGGCTTCGAACATCCCCTTATCGCCTTCTCCGTCGCCAATTGCGCAAGCCGCCGAACTATCTATGCCCATGTCCTTCAAGATTTTTTCAACCCAGCAACCCTTCCCGTCATATTCCACATTAATCATGGTTTCCCCGGTAAGGATGCCGCTTTCTGTAAGCAATTCATTTGACAGGGACATGTGTATTCCAAGTTCACTCCTTACCTTGTCAATGACGAAAGACAGTCCCGTGGAGATTATTACTGTAAATATCCCCATTTCTTTTAGTGCCGCAACAGCTTCTTTTGCGCCTTCCTGATAGGGTATCTGTCCCGCTATCCCCAAGACCTCGCGCAATGTAAGCCCTTTCCACAGAAGAGCATCTCTTCTGCAAAACTCGCCATAGTTTATAACACCTTCTTTGAACAGTTTTTGATACTCATCGGCATTACTTTCCCAAATATTCAGCTTCCTGTGTATATATTCCCAACTGCTTTTCACCTTTGTCAGCGTGCCATCACAGTCAAAAAACACGATTTTTATTGGCATTAGCTTTTATATCACCAAAAAATAAAAAAATCTATAAGACAAATCCGTATCTTTAAGGCAGACAGGGGCTCTATATATGGGGTATATTGTAGCATAATTGTATAAACTTTCAGGCAAAGAACCGCCTGCTCAAACATAAGAGGTTTTTTGACAATGACCGACTGGGACAAAAGATACAGAGATGGTTTTTATGATGGAGCAAAGGAACCGCACGAACTCTTAAAGGGATTCTGGCAGGCCATACCAAGGGGGCGCGTTATTGATATAGCAATGGGAAACGGACGGGATGCCGCATTTCTTGCAGGCAAGGGGTTTGATGTGTACGGTATCGAGAAATCAACGGAGGCAATAAAAATCGCCGGGCAGGCAGCAAGCAATGTATCAATAATCTACGGGGATGCCGGCCTTTTGCCTTTCAAAAACAATTCAGCAGAAGGCGTTCTTGTATTCTATTTTCTACTTAGAAGCATAATGGGGGATATCATAAACATATTGAAAAAGGGCGGCGTGCTTGTTTATGAAACCTTTTTAGGAAGACAGAACGATATTGACAGACGGAGAAACCCGGATTTTCTTCTTGACGACGGCGAGCTCATTTCTTATTTTAGAAAGTTTGAGAACCTTTTTTATGAGGAAACCATCACAACCTCAGAAGGGAAGAGGAGGGCAATAGCCAGGTTTGTAGGTAGAAAGAGATGATTATAGAATGGGATCCGGCAAGACCGAAAAAGAAAACCACCCAACTCATAAAAGAAACGCTCATCAATGGTGGAATTATAGCGTATCCGACAGATACGTTTTACGGCATGGGATGCGACCTCTTTAATATAAAGGCCATAAGGAAGCTCTACCTGATGAAAAGACTTAATGAAAAAAGGGCACTGAGCATCATATGCAGAGATTTTAAAGACGTAAGCACATATGCTGTTATGAGCAACTTTGCCTTCGAAGTTCTCAAGGGGTGCCTTCCCGGGCCATACACGTTTATTCTTAAGGCAAGGAAGATCATGCCGAAGCTGCTTATGACTGTAAAAAAAGAAGTCGGGATAAGAATTCCCGACCACCCCGTTCCTGTCGGTGTCGCCGACATGATAGACAGGCCGGTAATAAATACCAGCGCAAGGCTTGCCGGGGGAGAAGCATTCACGGACCCGCGCGACATAGAAAAGGCATTCAGGGGCAGCGTAGACATAGTCATAGATGGCGGCATTGTGATAAGCGATCCGTCAACCTTAATAAGCCTTGTCGAAGACAAAGTGGAGATACTGCGTGAAGGCAAGGGTCCGCTTAGAGGCCGTCTTCGGGGTTAGCGACGCTACCCAGGGCCTCTCCCATGGATTCCTCGAAGTCCCCGCCAAGTTCTTCCCCGAGTTCTTTTCCCATTCTCCTCACGGCACGCTCAATGCTTGATGGGTTGTTCTCATCAAGGTCAGAAAATCGGGAAGGGTTAAGGAGCCTTTCCATCATCCTTTCTTCGCCCCTTGGAAGAGCTACACGGGAAATACGTCTTTTTACGTCCTTGCCCCCGCAGACCTTGCAATAAGGTGCAACCTCTTCGGTAGCCCTTAGCAGGAGAAATGAGGATGTTTTTTTACATACTTCGCACCAATATTCATAGATCGGCATGTTTGTACCTCATGTTATACCATTATTTCAGGAGCATCTCCACCCTGTTGATCCCGTCTGGCATCCACTCAACAATAAAACCCAGTTTTTACAGACATTAAGCATCTTCCTGTTGTCTGCGAGGACAAAACCGTATATCCCATCCGGACTTTTTCTATGAGCACATGATAACAGCTACCTGTGTGCAAGGCTTTTTCTCTCTATTTTTATCCTCCTAAGTGCTTCTATGGAATTTTTAATCAGTGCCAACTCATTTTTTAATGTTTCCCTTTCTTTTTCGGATGTTTCAATTTTGCCCTCGATTATTGCTATCTTGGATTTTGAATCATTGGCAGCAATCTGCTCTCTCAGGCTCCCGAAGTCTGCAACTTCCGCTTTGAGCATAATCACCATTGTACCGAGAGCCGCAAAGAGAATTACAAGAACAGTCATCCCGATAGGTAAGTTTTTTGACATATGTTTTGGATTATTGACAGCCTCATTGTCTTCCGTAATTTCCTTATTTTTATATTTTTTCATTTTTTCTTTGCTGTTATGTATATTGGTCAACAACTCCTCAATGTTAAGCACCCGTTCTTCGGATTTTACCATTCGACTCCTCCTTGTTGTATTCTCTCAGAACATATTCTGCAATTACCAGGCCAAACCGACAAAAAGGGGTAATAAAATACCTGCCTGCCCTCCATAAAGGTGCGGATCCGGCATGTATGTGCAGGGGCGCAAGCCTTATCGCTAATTCATGGGCAACTTTTTATTTACAAAAGCAGGCCGCTGCGTTATAAATGCAAGGATGAGCGAAACGATAAAAAGCTATGCCGATATTGTATTTCACAGGAAAATAGGCGAGCTTATCAAGAAGCTTTCCGAAAACAAGGAAGACATACGGGACATAGCAAAGCACGAAATCAAATGGAACAAGACCCGTACCATGCTTGATCTCGGATGTGGTTACGGCTGGTTTGAAGAGGTGCTGGAAGATGGGCTCGATCTTGTTTTTGGCATTGACTGTCTCAACGAGAACAAAGCGGGGTTTTTAAGGGCATCCAAAAGAATTGCAAAGGAAGTAATGTTTGAGAAGATGCAACTGCCGTTGCCAATCGAAATGCCTTCAGACTCATTTGATTTGATTGTGTCGGCATACTCGCTCTATTTTTTCCCCGGAGTAATGCCTGAAGTGAAAAGACTCCTTTGTCCTGAGGGGATATTTCTGGTCATAACCCATAGCGAATCCATGCTCAAAGAAGGAGAAGATTTCTTTGATTTCAGAAATTTAAGAGAGGTTATCAGACATTTTTCCGCAGAAAACGGCGAGACCATTTTAAAAAGGTATTTCAGCAGAGTAACATCGATTGATTACCCGAACGCTTTGCTGTTCACAAAAAACGATAGCGGCCATCTTGCACAATACATAGATTTTAAAAAGGAATTTATATCAAAGGATGTTAACCCGGAGGTTGTCAGGGAAAAGATGCTGGAAGAATTGAAAAAAAAGGGCATCGTGAAACTTAATAAGGATGACAGGATTTTTATAGCGAGAAAATGAAGACTAAACTATTTTGCAGCATATGTGCGAGTCCTCTTGATAGGGATGTACTTGAAGGGAAGGAAAGACAGTTGTGCAGGAAATGTGGGGAAATATTTTACGAAAACCCCTTGCCTGCCGCTGCCGTTATCCTTCTGAATAATAACCGGGAAATACTTCTTGTGAAGAGGGAGAGGGAACCATCCAAAGGCATGTGGTGTCTGCCCATCGGGTTTGCAGAAATCGGGGAAAGCATAGAAGACGCAGCGCTCAGGGAACTCAAGGAGGAGGCCGGCGTAGAGGGAAAGATTACTCAACTTGTACATGTGGGGTCAGAATATAATTCCTTCTATGGCGATGTCCTTGTTGTGATATTTGAAGTAGAAAAAACAGGCGGAGTAGAAACAGCAGGTGATGACGCGATGGACTGCCGTTATTTCCCGGTCAGAAACCTTCCGAAGCTTGCCTTCGATTCTCAGGAAAAGGCGATCCAGAAGTTTATTGAGCTAAAAAGAGACCTCTGGAGCATGCGCGACTCCTTCGATACTTTTATTGAGGGGACAATACATAACAAAATTGTCTATCCCGGAAATCTCCTGTCCGATGAGCTTGTGAATATTGTTCAAAACAATTCTAAAAAGATTATCGAACTCTGGTTTGACGAGATATCATCGAACCCGTCTACAAAGGCGTACCGTGGTTTTAATAAAAATGAGCTGTTTTCAAGTGCCATGTTCATAATGGGTCAATTTGAGGCATGGTTAAAAGGGGCGAGAAGCGAAAGCGAATATAAGGCATTCTATCAGGATCTCGGGTTTAAAAGACAGAAAGACGGTATCCCCCTTGAAGATCTCATAAGCTCTCTAAGCCTCCTTAAAAAACACATCTGGATGTTCACCTATTCTTTTGGAATATGGGATAAGATGGTCGATATCTACCGCATGTTTGAGCTTGGCGAGAGGCTCGTCTATTTTTTTGATAAAGCAGCATTTTATACTGTCATGGGCTACAACCGGAAGGACCTTTAGCGTGGGCAAACCTGATAATGCTGCCGGTAAAACAACTGCCCTGATTATAACAGCGATGTCTGCTTTTCTTACACCGCTTTCTCTTGCTACAGTAAATGTAGCCCTGCCCTCTATCGGTAAGGAATTTTCTATGAATGCCATTTCTTTAAGCTGGGTGGCAATGGCGTACATCGTCTCTGCTGCGATTTTTCTTGTGCCCTTCGGAAGAATGGCGGACATATACGGGATGAAGAGGGTTTTTTTAATAGGCACATGTATTTTTACCATTAGTTCGTTTTTTATGGGTGTTACCAACACCGCCCTCATGCTTATTGTCTTCAGGGTTATCCAGGGAATCGGTGCAGCCATGCTCTTCGGTACGGGCGTAGCCATACTCAGTCATGTATTCCCCATAGAAGAGCGGGGAAGAGTACTGGGTATCAATGTGGCGGCAGTCTATCTGGGCCTGTCTTTCGGTCCTTTTATCGGCGGAATACTGACGCAGCATCTTGGCTGGAGAAGCATTTTTTTCCTGAATGTGCCGCTGGGAATAATGATCATTGTCTCAACACTCTGGAAGCTCAAAGGGGAATGGGCGGATTCCAGGGGAGAGAAGTTTGATGTTATCGGGTCTTTTATATATTCCACTATGATTTTCGCAGTCATGTATGGTTTTTCCCATCTTACCTCTATCCGGGGTACTATAATAATTGTTGCCGGTTTTGCCGGGGCAGTGTTTTTTATCTACTGGGAAGGAAAAATAAAGACCCCCATTCTGAATTTAGAGCTTTTTAAGTCCAACAGGGCCTTTGCTCTCTCGAATATAGCCGCCCTTATCAATTACAGCGCCACCTTTGCAGTAGGCTTTCTTTTGAGCCTTTATCTACAGTATATAAAAGGTCTCAGCCCGCAAGCCGCAGGCTTTGTGCTTGTATCTCAACCGATTGTCATGGCAGCCCTTTCACCACTTGCCGGAAGGGTTTCCGATAAAGTGGAGCCGAGGATTGTTGCGTCTGTGGGTATGGCTTTATCGGCGCTGGGAATCCTCCTCTTTGTTTTTATAACTGATACAACACCTCTGTGGTTTATCATCATGAGCCTGGTGATATTGGGTTTCGGTTTTGCCTTTTTTTCATCTCCGAATGTAAATGCAATCATGAGCTCTGTGGAGCGCAGATTTTACGGGATATCATCTTCTGTGCTTGCCACTATGCGGCTTCTGGGGCAGACCTTCAGCATGAGCATCGTCATGTTGATTTTTCTATTATATATCGGAAAAGTTGAAATTCTTCCTGTCCATTATCCATACTTTTTAAAGAGTGTCCGTATTGCCTTTATGTTTTTCGGAGTGCTTTGTATAGCAGGCGTGTTTGCCTCCCTGTCACGAGGGAAAGTACGCCGTGATCCGGAAATTGAAAAGATAAGAAGATAAACCTTCATCGTGGTTATCGTCCAGCAAAACACGTTTGTTTTAAGCGTTATTTTCTTAAAAAAAGCTCCGGTAGGAGCAAAGAGAGCTTGGGCACATAAGTTATAACGAGCAGGCATCCGATGAAAAGCAGGATAAAAGGCAGTACGGCTTTCCCTATTTCTATAAGCGAGCGCTTCATGATAGCCATGGAGACAAACAGATTAAGCCCGAAGGGAGGGGTTAAAAAGCCGCACTCTATATTTACAATCATGATAATGCCGTAATGGATGTAGTCTATGTTGTACCTGTTCAGGGTTTCCACAAGTATCGGGGATATGACGATAATGGCGGTAACAATGTCCATCAAGCACCCGACAACAAGAAGCACGCCGTTTATTGCAAGGAGAAACAGCCATTTGCTTTGAATATTTGCAATGATTATCTCTGCAAGCTTTACGGGTATCTGCTCTACCGTCAAAAGCCATATAAAGCTCATAGCACAGGAGAGGATAAAGAGGAGACAGCCGGAGAGAATTGCCGAGTCCCTGCATACGACAAAGAGTTTGTTTACCTTTAATTCCTTGTATATGAAAAGCTCTACAAAAAGGGCATATACAACAGACACTGCCGCTGCCTCAGTCGGTGTGAAAATCCCCCCGTATATACCCCCGAGCACAAGGACAGGCAGGAACAACGCCCATATCCCGTCTTTGATAATAACCAGACCTTCCTTAAAGGTGTAATGTACGCTTGAGCGCCATGCATGTTTGGAGGACATATAGTATGAATAACCCATGAGGCAGCACCCGATGAATATGCCGGGCAGGAAACCGGCCATAAATATCTCTGCAACAGAGACATTCATCACAAGGGCATAGAGGATCATAGGAATGCTTGGCGGTATGAGGATGCCAAGGGACCCGGATGAGGTAAGCAGCCCGATGGAAAAACGCTCTCCATAACCTTCTTTAATAAGGGCCGGCATCATGATGCTCCCGATTGCTATGACCGTTGCAGGGGAAGAACCTGAAATGGCGGCAAAGAACATGCACGCCATGACAGAAGCCATGGCAAGCCCGCCGGTAAACCTGCCTACAAAAAGTTTCATCACGTTTACCAGTCTGTTGGAGATTGCCCCTTCAGCCATGATATTGCCGGCAAGGATAAAAAAAGGCACGCCGAGGAGTACAAAGTTGTCAAGCCCGTTAAACAACTGCTGTATCAGCGATGTAAGCGGGGTGTGGGCAATAAAGACAAGATATACCGCCGTTGTAGCTGCCAGAAGGAGCGAGATAGGCATGCTGAGCGCAAGGAGCGCAAAAAAGCATAATAGAACGATGGTTAACGTCATCTATTGTTTTTTCCTGACCCTTTCAAAGGGTTCATCCCTTAAGAAACTTTTGAAATGCCTGTAAGATAATGCAAAAAACCTGAAGGCTATTGTTATCGAGAAAAGAGGAATCGGTATATAAGGTATAAACATGGGAATCTGCATGGCAGGACTTTTTACCCCGAACGACTTGAGAGTGAGAAGGTGCTTGAACCCGTAATACACAAAAAGTACGGCCATAACAGCCGAGATAAAATATGCCATTGTTTTAAGAAGATGGCTGACCCTGTCCGGGCAGTATTCCGTCAATGCTTCCATGGAAAAATGCGTACCGTACTTTACCCCGATGGATGCCCCGAGATAGGTTGAAAAAATAATCGTATAATTTGCTGCCTCGCCAAACCACGGGAACGTATAAGACACTGTGTACCTTAAGACAGTTTCCACAAAAGTGAGAAAGGCTATCCCGATAAGCGCAAAAGCAGCGCATCCTTCCTCGAACTTGTTCAGTTTATTGATAAAATCGTTCATAATGAAATGTTTTGGAAGCCGGAACAAACAGGCAGGAGACGGGAATATGTCCAAAGGGTTCTAACCGGGTCTCCTGCCCATGATTTATACATAATGTTTTTACACGCACGGCCTAAGGTTTTTTTGAATAAAAATCTATCTTGTTTATATAAAAATCGTACCATTCAGCACCGTAGACCCCTCTATACTTGTCGTGAACGGGTTTAACAGCCGTTTTAAAGGCCGCCCTTTCTGCAGGAGTCAATATGACAACGTCAACACCCTGAGACTTTGCCTTTCCCACGGCCTCTACCCTGTTTTTTGCATTATTTTCTCTGTTGACCTTAATCTGGACATCCGATGCCTCTTTGAATATCCTTTGCTGTTCCGGGGTAAGGGAATTCCAGAACGTTTTGTTTACAACAACAGGGCACTCGGTCAATATATGGTTTGTTAAGGTGGCAAACTTGTTGACCTCTGTAAACTTCATCAAAATTGAGGTGTAGATCGGATTATCCTGTGCATCTATTACTTTCTGCTGTAAGGCATTATAAATTTCAGGGAATGGAAGGGGTGTCGGGTTCGTGCCGAGGGTTTTGAATGTATCTATAAATAAGGGGCTTTCTATAACCCTTATCTTTAAACCCTTCAGGTCTTCCGGTTTTCTTATCACACGTTTCGAATTTGTAATGTCCCTGAATTCATTTTCTGTGTAACCGATAAAGACAAAGCCCTTCGGGTCGCAATATTTATAAAATCTTTCCCTGACGTCTTTGTCGTCGAGTACATTGTATGCTGTCTCTCTGTTTGGATATACGAAAGGCAATTCAATTATGCCCATCTCCGGCACAAAATTGGCCAGCACGCCGGCGGTAACGGCTGTCATGTGAAGGTTTCCGGCCTGGACTTGCTCCGTCATCGAACGTTCACCGCCAAGCTGGCCGAGGGGGAATACCTGAACTTCAATCTCTCCCTTTGTTTTTTCGTTGACATATTTAGCAAAAGCAAGCGCACCATGGTGTTGAGGGTGGATAGGGGGCCCCACGTGTCCGTATTTAACAATGATTTTTGCCTGGACAAGAGAAAAGGATGAGGCCGCAAGCACAAAAACAAATAAAACAAGCATACTAAAAATAATTTTTTTAAAC
>JAPLKC010000043.1:102951-103596 GCA_026388255.1 Pseudomonadota bacterium
TTTTAAACATGGCACACTCCTTTTAATGCTTTTTTTATAATGTTTAAACAAAAAACGCCGGTTGTCAAATAAAAAAACCTTTAACTACAGTGAATCTCCCGTCAAACGAGAGCAGGCGTCGTCAGTGAATAGTGAACAGCTAAAAGCATTTTATTAAACCAGTAATCATTTTATTGGTTTCATTAATGTTGGCATGGATATCCATACCTTCAGCCTTCTTCAAGTCTTTGAAATTCATCATCTTATCTTCCACAACTATTCCCGCCTTCATCTCGCTTCACAAGTCCGCTTATCTTTTCCACTATTCACTATTCACTAATGACGTAAGATGTTTTTAGTAGACACAAAAGTTGATGTACAATACGACAATGGAGGTGTCAGAATGAAAAGAATTCCCAATGCAGTTTACACAAAGGAGTTCAGAGAGGAAGCGGTGAAGATGGTTACGGAAGGAGGGCTGAGCGTGTCGGAAGTAGGACGCAGGTTATCGGTTTCTTCCTCGACGATACGATACTGGCTTAATGCAGACAGAGAAGGTGCATTATCAGACGTCGGTAAACAACAGAGACCTCTCACAGAGATAGAGATGGAACTTGCCCGTGTAAAGCGTGAACTGGCTCAGGTGAAGATGGAGCGTGATTTCTT
>JAPLKC010000044.1 GCA_026388255.1 Pseudomonadota bacterium
AATTATTGAAGCAGGTAAGGAATTGGGGGACACCATAGCCCTTCAACTCACAGAGAACCTCCAGCGGGAAGACTTAAATCCTATTGACCAGGCAAAAGGGATTCTTGCATATATTCAGGCAAAACATCCTGAGAAGGGGTAAGATGTGGAGGGGGTGATGAGCGAATTAGTGAAGGTCATGCGTGCACCGGATTATGCCTCAGAAGATTTTTTATTCACATTGAATAAAACTTCTGAAATCTCTGCAAAGTCTTATCCTACCTTGTTTCGCACGATTTAACTTTTAAAACTTTCTCCTGAGATTCAGGCGGCAATTGTCCCTCCGTTGTCGGGATTAAACCGTACAGCAGGAAACCTCCCCGTTTCTCAGGGGTATCTCTTTGACGCAAACCTTGATTGCCCGGATCTTAAGAATATATTCGATGCTATCATAAAGACACCGGTAACAAATGCCACATTGGAAAGAATGCTCACCGCATACAAAAAAGTAAACCCTGACCAGAATAATACAAAATCCTTATCCGTGAAGAAACAGGTTAAAGACCTTGTATCCATGAAGACAACCTTTGAGAAAAGCCTTGCAACGTATATAAGAGAAGACGTTGAAAATTTCCTTTATGAACTGCAAGTGTTCTGTAATTATGTCCAACAACAGGTGCCCAAGATCCCATATGGTAAGAAAAGATCCCCACAAGTGTAAAGGACCGTGAAGCGTGAAGCCCCCGCAAGCGAGGACAGGCGCAGAAGAAACTGACGTGAAGCGTGAAGAGTTAAAAGATAAAGACCATAAAACAGGAAAAACGAAATATGGCTTTTACGAGATAAACTTCACGAGATATGGGATATGGTTTTTTAGAGATAAAAATCAGGTGATGGATTTAGGTTTAGGTATTGATTGTTAATATTTTATATGGTAATTTTCATCTAAATGGACGAATTTTATAGAATATCAAGATTACCACCTTACGGGCTCGGCATTGTAAGAGACCTCATGATAGAAGCCAGAAGAAACAATGAGGATATCATAGACCTCGGCATGGGTAATCCGGATATGACTACTCCAAAGCATATTGTCTCAAAGCTCATTGAGGCTGCAAGAAACGGAAAAAACCACAGGTATTCTGTAACAAAAGGTATCTACAAATTGCGGGTGGCAATTGCCAAATGGTACAAGAGGAAATACGATATAGATGTTGACCCGGAAGACGAGATTGTTGTCACCATGGGTGCCAAAGAAGGCATAGGGCACCTTGTCCTTGCTACGATCAGTCAAGGAGAAGTGGTGTTTGTACCGGATCCGAGCTATCCCATTCATACATACTCTGTAATTATTGCGGGCGGTGATTTAAGGACTATCCCGATCCTCCCGAAGGAAGAATTCTTTGACAGACTTAGTATGGCAGTAAAGACAACCTGGCCTCAGCCGAAGATGTTGATTATCAGTTTTCCCAATAACCCGACTACCGAAATTGTTGAAATTGATTTCTTTGAAAAGATAGTTGCCTTTGCAAAAGAATATAACCTTATGATAGTCCATGATCTGGCTTATGCAGACATAGTATTTGACGGCTATCAAGCACCGAGTTTTTTACAGATTGAAGGAGCAAAGGATGTGGGGGTAGAATTTTTCTCTCTTTCAAAAAGTTACAACATGCCGGGATGGAGGGTTGGGTTCGCCGTTGGAAACAGAAGGATGATCTCTGCCCTCGGCAGGATCAAGAGTTATTTTGACTATGGTATGTTCCAGCCAATTCAGATTGCTTCAATCATAGCCTTGAACGAAGGTGATGAAGATGTACTGGAAATTGTTGAAAAATACCGGAAAAGGAGAAATGTTCTCTGCGATGGGCTGACCCGTTACGGATGGAAAGTGGACAGGCCAAAGGCAACAATGTTTGTCTGGGCAAAAATTCCCGATGAGTTTGTATCAATGGGTTCTCTGGAATTTTCAAAACTTCTGCTGAAGGAAGCCAAAGTAGCTGTTTCCCCGGGCATTGGATTCGGAGAATACGGAGAAGGTTATGTACGGTTTGCCCTTGTAGAAAACGAGCATAGAACCAGACAGGCAGTAAAAGGCATCAAAAATCTGTTGTATACCTCAAGCAAGAAATGATAGGCATCGGCATCATAGGTCTCGGAACTGTCGGCGTCGGTACATACAAAATCCTCACAGAACACAATTCCCTGTTAAAAGAACGGACAGGGTTGGATATAAAGATTGTCAGGATCGCAGATATTGATCTCAAAAGGAATAGGGGCATAAAGATAGATAGAGGCATCCTTACAAAAGATGCCTACGAGGTTATAGAAGACAAAAATGTGGATATTGTTGTTGAGCTTATGGGGGGGATAACCCCTGCTTATGAATACATTACCTCTGCCATAAAACATAAAAAACGAATTGTAACTGCCAATAAAGCGCTTCTTGCCGAAAGAGGGGATGAGATATTCGATCTTGCCGAAAGAGAGGGTTGCGAGATAGGCTTAGAAGCAAGCGTCTGCGGCGGCATCCCGGTGATAAGGGCAATACGGGACGGTCTTGTAGGGAACAGAATTTCTTACATCCTCGGTATCCTAAACGGCACGAGCAACTACATCCTCACAGAGATGACCGAAAAAGGGGTGAGCTTTGCCGACGCGCTGAAGGATGCCCAGAAACTGGGTTTTGCCGAACAGGATCCTACCCTTGACATTGAAGGTATAGATGCAGCCCATAAATTATCCATCCTGGTGCGCTTGGCTTTTAACTGTCCTATTAAGATGAGTGATATGGTAATGAGTGGAATATCAAAGATTAAGCCGATAGACATAGGTTTTGCAAAAGAATTCGGATACAAGATTAAGCTCCTTGCACTGGCAAAAGAGGAAAATGGTCTCATAGACGCCCGTGTTGAGCCGGCCATGATCCCCATAGGCCATTTAATGAGTAATGTAAACGGGGTTTACAATGCTGTATATGTTGTAGGCGATAGAATAGGCCCAAATCTCTACTATGGAAAAGGGGCCGGCAGTGATCCTACAGGGAGTTCTGTTGTAAGTGATATTGTAGACATGGCGTCGAGGATTAAAGAAAACAGATCAAAGACAAGGGTTCCAAAACAGATCAAAAAAGAGATGAAAATAAGAAAAGGTGAAGATATATCTGTTCCTTATTATATGAGAGTTACTGCACAGGACAGCCCGGGTGTGCTTTCTAAAATTTCCGGAATATTATCGGAATATAATATAAGCATCTCTGCTGTTATACAGAAGGGAAGAGAGGAGAAAGGCTATGTCCCTATCGTGATGCTTACCCACGAAGCAGTAGAAAAAAACCTGAAAGCAGCAAAGGTGAAGATAGATAAACTGCCTTTTATAAAGGGAGAAAGCGTACACATCAGGATCGAGGAAGGACCGGCGTAAGAGCAAAAAACTATAGGTCTTATAAGTCCTATAGGGCCTATAATGATCTTAAAGGTAAAACAAAGACAGGTAAGATGAAATATATAGTTATCATCGGCGATGGTATGGCTGATTTTCCGCTTGACGAGCTTGACGGTAAAACCCCGCTCATGGTTGCAAACAAACCCTATATGGATATGATGGCAAGAGAAGGCGCTTGTGGTAAGGTATTGACTATACCGGAAGGGTTTTCGCCGGGGAGCGATGTGGCATGTATGTCCATATTTGGTTACAATCCTGCAAGATACTATACCGGAAGGGCGCCGATTGAAGCTTCCGGAATGGGCATAAAAATGGAAGAAACAGATGTGGCATTCAGGTGCAACCTTGTTTATCTTAAAGATCTCTCCGGCAGCACCATTATGGGCGATTACAGCGGGGGGCATATAACAACCGATGAAGCAAAAATTATTATAGAGGATTTATGCAGGACAATAGGCGGCAGCGAATTCACATTTTTTCCGGGCGTGAGCTACAGGCATATTATGCTCTGGAAGAACGGTCTCTTTGAAATGGAGACAACGCCGCCTCATGATATTACAGAAAAAGATATTTTATCCTACATCCCGAAAGGAAAAGGTGCAGACAGAATTATCGCTTTAATGAAGGACTCTCAGAAGATATTGCGGGAACACCAGGTGAACAGGAAGAGAGAAGAGGCCGGCAGGTTCCCCGCCAACAGCATATGGCTGTGGGGTCAGGGAAAGAGGTCTCAATTCCCGTTGTTTTTTGAAAAATATGGTTTACGGGGGGCAACTGTTGCTGCAGTAGACCTGATAAAGGGAATAAGCGCCCTCATCGGTTTTAATACTCCCCATGTGGAGGGGGCAACAGGTTATTTAGATACCGATTACAATGCAAAGGCAGCGAAGGCCGTTGAGCTCCTCCAGGATCACGATATAGTATACATCCACATAGAGGCCCCTGATGAAGCGTCCCATAACGGAAATACGGACGAAAAGATAAAAGCCATCGAGCATATTGACAGGGAAGTTGTGGGTAGTATATATGAGAAAACAGGAGAAGAGGTCAAAATTCTTATTGTCACAGATCATGCAACGCCTATCACGATGAAGACACATTATGCATGCCCGGTCCCTTTTGTAATATTTGAGAAAGGCAATAAAGGAAACGGTTGTCCATCAGGGTATGATGAACGTTCGGGTGATTCGGTACTGGACGGCGAAGCATTGATTGAGTACTTCATAAAAGGAAAACAGACATGAGGCAGAAATTTATTTTTGTTACAGGCGGCGTAGTCTCCTCACTTGGTAAAGGTCTTGCCTCTGCATCCATAGGCGCGCTTCTTGAATCGAGAGGGCTTACCGTGATGCTAATGAAATTGGACCCTTATATAAATGTTGATCCTGGTACAATGAGCCCTTTTCAGCATGGAGAAGTTTTTGTTACTGATGATGGGGCGGAAACAGATCTGGATCTGGGCCATTATGAGCGGTTCACAAATGCTGCAGGCTCAAGAAAATGCAACTTTACTACCGGCCAGGTCTATGATACTGTCATTTCAAGGGAGAGAAGGGGTGAATATCTGGGTGGAACCGTTCAGGTCATACCGCATATTACCAACGAAATAAAGCGAAGAATCCTCAACGTGGATGATGGTACGGATGTAGTAATAGTGGAGATCGGCGGTACGGTTGGCGATATCGAAAGCCTGCCCTTTCTTGAAGCGATACGTCAACTTCACAATGAACTGGGCAAGGAAAATTCACTGTTTATACATCTCACGCTGGTGCCTTTAATTAAAACTGCCGACGAGATGAAGACAAAACCGACGCAGCACAGTGTAAAAGAATTGCGGGGAATTGGTATCCAACCTAATATTTTATTGTGCAGGACCGAAGGCGATCTACCGCAGGAGATGAAAGATAAGATTGCACTTTTTTGTAATGTTGAAAAAGATGCGGTTATAATGGCAAAAGATGTAGGCGTAATATATGAAGTTCCTCTGATTTATCACAAGGAAGGACTTGACGAAAAGATAACCAACCTGCTGAATATCTGGTCTAAAAAACCCGACCTTTCTGAATGGGAGCGCATTGTTGATACGATAAAACATCCGGAGCACCAGGTAGTAATTGCAATGGTCGGCAAATACGTCAAGCTTAAAGACTCATACAAGAGTTTGAATGAGGCTCTTGTGCACGGAGGCATAGCAAACAAATGCAGGGTTATTGTCAAGTATGTGGACTCAGAAGAAATTGAGAGAGGTGAGGCGTCTGTGCCGGAAGATGTTGACGGCATACTGGTGCCCGGAGGCTTCGGAGACAGAGGGATCGAAGGCAAGATTGCCGTTATACAATATGCACGTGAACATAAAATTCCTTTTTTCGGTATATGCCTTGGTATGCAGCTTGCCGTTGTTGAAACATGCAGACATCTTGCCGGGTTTACGGATGCCCATAGTACGGAATTTAATGAAAATACAAGTTGTCCTTCTATATATCTTATTGAGGAATGGACAGACAGAGAAAATAAGGTTCAAAAGAGAGACAAAAATTCCGATAAAGGCGGCACCATGAGGCTCGGCGCTTATCCCTGTAAATTAAAACAGTGAAGCCTTGCTCAAATGGCATATAAGCAGGATTTAATCCATGAGAGACACAGACACAGGTATGAATTTAATATGTCTTTTCTGAAACAGATAGAGGAATGTGGCTTATCCGTTACAGGTATATCTCCTGATGAAACGCTTGTTGAGATTGTTGAATTTAAAGATCACCCGTGGTTTTTAGGGTGCCAGTTCCATCCTGAGTTTAAATCCAAACCCTTTAATCCACACCCACTGTTCAGAGATTTTATTAAAGCATCATTAAATTATGGACAAGAAAGACTGAAATGCAAAAACAAGTAAGTATAGGACATATAAGTATAGGACAAAAACCTTTTGTATTTATCGGGGGCCCCTGTGTTATTGAGGGGAGAGACATCACCCTAACAATAGCTGAAAGACTCCTGAAAATAACCGGGGCATTGCATGTGCCTTTTATTTTTAAATCCTCATACGACAAGGCAAACAGAACATCGGTAGGAAGCTTTCGTGGTTTGGGTATAGAAAAAGGATTGGAGATACTCAATGAAGTCAAAGAAACGCTCGGCATACCAATATTAACAGATGTCCACAACGTTGAAGAAGCAGTCATGGCAGCCCGCGTTGTTGATGTTCTCCAGGTCCCGGCGCTTCTTTCGAGACAGACAGATCTGCTTATTGCATGCGCAAAGACGGGGAGGGCTGTAAATATTAAGAAAGGTCAATTCCTGTCTCCCTACGATATACAATATGCCATAGGTAAAGTGGAATCTACCGGAAACCAACAGATATTGATTACCGAGAGAGGAACAAGCTTCGGATATAACACACTGATAAATGACTTCAGATCTATACCAATCATGAAGGAATTCGGATATCCTGTCATATTCGATGCAACCCATAGCGTTCAGAAACCGGGGGCAGCATCGGGCCGTTCGGGCGGGGAAAGAGAATTTATTTTCCCGCTGGCAAGAGCAGCCATTGCTGTCGGGGCTGACGGCATATTTATGGAAGCCCACATTGACCCGTCAAAGGCACTGTGTGATGGTGAAAATTCTATTGCCCTGGATGATCTGCCTGCTATACTGAAAACGTTGAAAAGCATAGAGGAAGCTTTATGATAATTTTGGATTGTCCCTCCTGTGTCAGGATTGAATCTTATGGATTGCGGATTTACCCTTCTTTTACTTCGATTACTCTGAGGCCCAATAATGCCTGAGCACTCACGCATTGTCAAGATCGGAAAAGAAGTATTAGAAAAAGAAGCCAAAGCAATTCTTCAAGTGATGGAAGGACTTGATAATACCTTTGAACAGGCAGTTAATATCATATTTAAATGTACAGGAAGGGTTGTGCTCACGGGTATCGGAAAATCCGGTCTTGTTTGTAAAAAAATTGCCTCTACATTGTCAAGTGTAGGCACGCCTGCTCTATTCCTGCACCCTGCAGACTCGCTCCACGGAGACCTCGGCATGTTGCAAAACGGTGACGTACTGATCGTTGTCAGCAACAGTGGTGAAACGGATGAAGTTATAGGCATACTCCCCTGGATAAAAAGGATGGGTATAACTACACTTGTTATTACCGGTAATGCAGGCTCATCAATAGCGCAATTCGGCGATGTTGTTCTTAATGTTAATGTTGACGAGGCATGTCCCTTCAATGTAGTGCCTACGTCAAGTACCACTGCAACACTCGCGCTGGGCGATGCAATTGCTGTAGCCCTGATAGAAATGCGGGGTTTTAAAATTGAAGATTTTGCCTTCCTGCATCCTGGAGGTACGTTGGGAAGAAAGCTTTTACTCAAGGTGGAAGACCTGATGCATACCGGAGATGCTCTACCTAAAGTATATCAGGATACTCCCATGAAACATGCAATCCTTGAGATCACCTCAAAAAGGCTTGGAGTTGTGGGAGTATACAACAACACAGAAGAGCTTATGGGTATAATAACTGATGGTGACCTGAGAAGGGCGATTGAAAAACATGAGAACATTCTGGAAAAAAAGGCCTTTGATGTGATGACAGGCAACCCGAAAACAATACAAAAGGATTCCCTTGCTGTTTATGCATTGAAAAAGATGGAGGAACTTTCTATAACATCACTTTTCGTTCTGGAGAGAGAGGGTAAAGCAAATCCTGTTGGGATAATCCATATTCACGATCTTTTAAAGGCAAAAATAGTGTGATTATTAAGTCGAAAGATGAGAAGGCAGGAACAAAGGATGGTTAGGTTCTCTTAATCCTTCAATCCTTAAACCTCTAAATTTCAAGGTAGTTATGGTGATAGATGAAACACAGAAAGGTCATTATTTATATAGCTTCAGGGTTTATAATTGCAAGTCTCCTCTTAGCGCTCTATTTCTTCGTTAAAAAACCTTTAAGAATATCTATCCCCGTATTAGATGAAGAAAAAAAGGTTATAGTTTTCAAGGATGTAAAGTATTCCGGAGAGAAAAAGGGGACTATAGACTGGGAGATAATCGCAAAAATTGCGCGAAAATATATTGACAAACCTCTTATAGAAATGGAAGACCTTGAGGGCAAGTACATGCCGAAGGCGGGCGTCGTTGTTTCTTTCAAAGGCACAAAAGGTACGATGAACACGGAAGAAGAAAAAGGCACCGTTGAGAATGTGGACTTTATATATAAAAACAGTTACAGGCTTAAAAGCAGGTACATGGATTTTGATTTCAGGAAAGGTCTTACGTATACGAATGCACCCGTGGATGTTCAAGGTACTAAACTGACCCTCAGGGGTGTGGGATTAACCGCCAATACAGAAGAAGAAACCGTAAGAATAGAAAGAGATGTTACGGGATACATAGAAACCGATAAAGGCAAATACAGGTTTGAGTCTGACAGACTTACATACACCATGAAAGACAATGCATATATCCTGGAGGGCAAAGTCATCATGAAGGGTCAGGATATAAACCTGCTGTGCGATAAGCTCTATCTTCTCAGTAAAGACAATGAATTGGAAAGAATAGATGCAAAAGGGAAGGTGCGGTTGATTTCCAAAGGGACTATTGCGCAAAGTGAGAAGGCGGTATATCATTTCAAAGAAGACAGAGTTGTGTTGACTGAGAGACCAAAAATATTCAAGGACAACGTAGAGATGGAAGGGGAGTCCATTGTATATAACCTTTCCAGCAGAAAGTTTTCTATAAATAAGCCAAAGATGAGAATGGAGAAATAATGCCTGAAATATTAAAACTTTTCACTGAGAATCTCACGAAGTCTTATAATTCACGGAGGGTAGTTGACGAAATCTCCATATATATAAAAACAGGCGAGATAGTCGGGCTGTTCGGCCCGAATGGTGCGGGAAAAACCACTACATTCTACATGATTATAGGGTTTACGAAACCGGACAGCGGCAAGATACTCCTTAACGCTGAAGACATTACTACACTGCCCATGTTTATGAGAGCAAGAAGAGGAATTACCTACCTGCCCCAGGAACCGTCTGTCTTCAAGAAAATGAGCGTTGAGGATAATCTTTTATCCATTCTTGAATTTAACGATATGGCCAGGGAATCAATGGGACATAAAGTAATGGAACTGCTCGAGACATTCAAGCTTGATCATTTATCCAAAAACAACGCCGACTCGCTTTCAGGAGGTGAAAGGAGGAGGCTCGAGATTGCAAGAGCTCTCATGATTTCCCCCAGGTTTATGTTGCTTGATGAGCCTTTTTCCGGCATAGATCCCATATCTGTTTCCGATTTAAAAAAGATCATAAACGGTTTAAAAAAGAAAGATATAGGCATACTTCTATCCGACCATAATGTAAGAGACTCGCTCCCTATTTGTGACAGGGCCTATGTTGTGAATAACGGCAAGGTGCTTCTTGAAGGTACCCCTGAAAGCGTGGCAAGAGATAAAATAGTAAGAGAGGTATATTTAGGCGAGGAGTTCAAAATTGATGTTGGAGCTTAAACAGACCCAGAGACTTCTCCCCGTATTGACCCAGCAGCTTCAGCAGGCAATAAAACTCTTGCAGATGTCACAACTTGAATTGGTTGAGGCGATTGAACAGGAACTCGAAGAAAATCCCATTTTAGAAGCAACCGAGCAAGAGCCTGCAGAAGAACAGGTACAGGAGGAGGAAAACACAGAAGAACTTTTTGAAAGATATACACCTTCAGAGGAGTTTGTCGGCAGGCAGGATAAAGAGTACCCTGACTATGAAAATATTGTAAAAAAGACATATAACCTAAGAGACTATCTGCGGTGGCAGATTGGGCTTTCAATATTTGATTCGAATGAACGCATCGCGTCAGAATGGATTATCGAAAATATTGATGATAATGGATATTTAGCCGACCAGATTTCAGAGATATCAAAAGCATCCGGTTACACAACGGAGTTGCTTGAAGGTGTTCTTAAAAAAATTCAAAAGCTTGACCCGGCAGGGGTTGGCGCGAGAGACCTCAGGGAATCTGTGTTTCTCCAGTATGAGGCAAAGGGGGAAAAGGATCCTGTATTCGAAGATATAATGAAATTATACTTTGATTTGTACCCGAAAGTAAATATTAATGAAATTGCAAAAAAAACCGGGTATGCTCCGGAAAAAATCCAGGATGTTTTCAACAAAATAAAGGAGTTTGACCCGAAGCCGGGAAGAAATTTCGCTGATGATTTTACATCTTATATTGTACCTGATGTTTATGTCGTAAAGGGAGAAGATGGTTTTGAAGTATATTTAAGCGATGACAGCATCCCCGAGCTTAAACTAAACGGTTACTATATAGACCTCTATACAGCCGGCAATGTCAACGGTGAAACAAAAAGATATATAAAGAAAAAACTCAAACAGGCGGAATGGATTATAAAAAGTTTGAAGCAGCGACAAAAAACCATCTTCAACGTTTCAAAAAGCATCGTGAAATTTCAGGAAGCGTTCTTTGAGAGGGGCGTACGATTTTTAAAACCCATGATATTGAAAGATATTGCACAGGACATAGGTGTCCATGAATCCACGGTAAGCCGGATAACAACAAGCAAATATATGAGTACCCAGTTCGGAGTTTTTGAATTAAAGTTCTTCTTTCCCACAGGCATATATCAGGAGGAAGGGGATCAGCTTTCTACAAATATCATAAAGGATTTAATTTTAGAATATATTGAAAAAGAGGATAAGAAAAACCCCTTAACTGATGACGAACTGGTTTCTTTGCTGAAAACGAAACGAGACATAAAAATCGCAAGAAGAACAATAGCAAAATATAGAGAAATACTCAACATAAGCTCTTCACGGCAAAGAAGAGTGCAGGAGTAAATTGGATTGACATGATATACTATATCTGGTAACTTTGTTGCATAAGGTTGGATATGTGCCAACCTTATTTTTAAAAAGAACGGCTATAGACAATCAGCGTTTGGCAACAAAGCCATTCAACAGTTTTTTTTGAGCTTTTTTGCTGGTGACTGTATGGTTGAAAGCTGAATTTGATCATTGGAGGCAACATGGACATAACAATAAGCTTCAGACATCTCGAGCCGGATGATAATCTAAAAAAATATGCTGAAGAAAAGCTTGCAAGATTACAGAAATTTGTGGAAGTGCCCCTTGATGTTCATGCAGTGCTTTCGCTTGAAAGAAAATACAGATACAGAATAGATGTCATGTTTACCTTGAATGGTGTTGTTATAAATGCACATGAAGTTATGGATGATATGCATGCGGCTGTCGACAAAATACTTGATAAACTCGAAAGAAGACTGACAAGGTATAGGGATAAGCTGAAAAAATACCGGGAAAATAAACCAAAACGTGCTATCTCTACTACAATAGAAGCAGAGTCGAAAATTATAATGACAAAGGCTATCAATGCAAAACCGATGGACCCTGAAGAAGCCATTATGCAGCTCGAAGCATCCGGAGATAATTTCATCATATTCAGCAACGCGGAAATGGGTAATATCTGCGTAGTCTACAAGAGAAAAGACGGCAATTTCGGGCTCATCGAAACGACTGGAAAGCCTGTATGAGAATAGAAGATATACTCAAAGAATCGTGTGTTGTATCAAATATAAAAAGCAAGGGTAAAAAAGAAACCCTCTTTGAGCTTGTCAGTGCTTTAAAGGAGGCAAATCTTATCAATGATGTTGAAAAAGTGGTCAATATCGTTCTTGAGCGCGAAAAGCTCGGCAGCACGGGAATAGGCGATGGTGTTGCAATTCCTCACGGTAAGATGAAGGGCATAAACAATATCCTTTGCGTCTTTGGAAAGTCAAAAAACGGTGTAGACTTTGATGCAGTTGACAGGAAACCGGTCCGTATCTTTTTCTTGCTTCTTGCGCCTGAGGATTCGGCAACCCTGCATCTCAAAACATTATCGCGCATCTCAAAGTTGTTGCGCGACCCTTCATTTAAAAAAAGACTTATGGATTTGAACAATTCCCATGATATATACAGCAATATTCTCGAAGAGGACAGAAAGATTTGACATTGATATTTTCTTTATTAAAAAAATCCAAAATCCAAAATCCAAAATCCAAAATCTGATGAAGGGCGTAACGGTTCAGGAACTCAATGACAACAAATCGTACGGATTGGAATTAGAGGTTATTTCCGGATTTAAAGGTCTTTCCAGAAAGATATACAACCAGAGGATACAAAAGCTCGGGCTTGTTGTTACCGGTCATATGGTATATCTGCACCCGCACAGGATTCAGATCCTCGGCAACACTGAAATATCCTATCTGAGATCGCTTGATAAGGCAGAGTGCCTCAAAATTGTTAAAGAACTCTGCAAACATGATGTGGTTTGTTTTGTTGTAACACGGAATCTTAAAATTCCTGAGTATGTCCTTAACGAGATGGAAGAAAAGGGCATACCATTGTTACGTTCCAAGCTTACGACTTCTGTGTTTATTGAAAGGATCACAAAACTTCTTGAAGAAAAACTTGCACCCTCTACAACTGTTCATGGGGTTTTAGTCGACATCATGGGTGTTGGGATCCTGATCATAGGGAGACCGGGTATCGGAAAAAGCGAAAATGCCCTTGAGCTTATTATGAGAGGACACAGGCTTATTGTTGATGATGTAGTATATGTAAAAAAACTTGGAGCCATAGACCTTTATGGAGAATCACCTGAGATGATTGAGAATCTATTAGAAATACGGGGCATAGGCGTTGTAGATATAGGGCGTCTTTTCGGGGTTTCTTCCGTGAGAAAGAAAATAAAGATTGATTTTGTAGTTGAACTGGTTGACTGGAATGAAAAGGAAGAATACGACAGGATTGGTTTTCAGGAAGATAAATACAGGCTTTTAAGTATTGATCTTCCTATGGTAAGGGTTCCGATCAGTCCGGGGAGGAACGTATCCACAATCATAGAGCTTGCCTGTAGAAATTACATTCTTAAAAAGCAGGGGATAAATACTGCCGTAGAACTGGAGGAAAAAATGCTGAAATCCATGAAGGCAGAAGAAAAATCTTGAAACTCATAATTCTCAGCGGCATTTCGGGCTCAGGGAAGACAACGTTCTTAAGAGCGCTTGAAGATACAGGCTATTTTTGCATAGACCATTTCCCCCTTGTTTTACTGAAAAGATTTTCAGTATTGTCAAAAATGATAGGCGATAAAGTGCAAAAGTGTGCGCTTGTCGTAGATATAAGGGAAAAGGAATTTTTTGACGTAGGTAAGGATACCCTGAAAAACATCAAGGAGAAATTTAACGCAGAACTGATATTCCTTGAAAGCTCTGACGAAGCTTTGCTAAAAAGATTCAGTGAAACAAGAAGAATCCACCCTCTGTATGCTACTTCAAATATAAAAGATGCATTGAAAGAAGAAAGGGAACTTGTAGAGTGGATAAAAGAGATTTCAGATAAAGTAATGGACACTTCACACCTAACCCCTCATGAACTAAGACGCTTCGTACTAAAAACTTACGGCCACACTGAAAATAAGATGAAGATAAACCTCATGTCTTTCGGCTATGTTTATGGGATACCTCTTGAAGCAGATATAGTGCTGGATGTAAGATTTTTATCGAATCCTTTTTTCATTGAGGGGTTGAAAGACAAAACAGGTCTTTCCGAAGAGGTATCCGAATACATTATGTCCGACGATATTTATAGTAAATATTTTCTTTTGCTTTTGGATTTTTTGTTATATCTTATACCGTTATTTGAAAAAGAGGGCAAAAGCTATCTGACCATATGCTTTGGATGTACAGGGGGAAAGCATCGGTCTGTCTTTATTGCAAGCAAGCTCTCAGAGAGGTTTTTGTGTATGGACTATAACTTATCTACGTTTCACAGGGATATTGATAAATAATGGCATACAGGGAACGAGGCGGCAAGGAGGCATAATGATCGGAATAGTAGTAGTGGCGCACTTTAATCTGGCAAAGCAAATGGTAGCAGCCACCGAACTGATAGTGGGCGAGCAAAAACAGTTTGAATCGGTTGATTTTTTTCCTGATGAAGATGTAGATAGAATCAAGAAAAGGCTTACAGATGCTGTAAATAGTGTTGAGAACGGTGACGGCGTATTGATAATGACAGATATGTTCGGCGGCACACCTTCCAATATAAGCCTATCTTTGTTGAATGAAGGAAAGGTTGATGTTGTTGCCGGGGTAAATCTGCCTATGTTGATTAAACTTGTTATTTACAGGGAGGGAAGGCCGCTGGATGAATTGGCCAGCTTTATTGCTCAATATGGTCAGAACAATATCTACCTTGCAACAGATATATTAAAAACAAGAAAAAAGGAATAGGATAAAGTGGTGGAGGGTATTTTTGTTATAAAAAACAGACTGGGTCTTCATGCAAGGCCGGCGGCCACATTTGTAAAAAAGGCAGATGAATTTGCATCAAGTATATGGATTGAAAGGAATGGGACAGAAGTGAATGGAAAAAGTATTATGGGTCTTTTGATGCTTGCATGTCCTCTGGGAAGTAGAATTAAAATAAAAGTCGAAGGAGACGATGAGGAAAAGGCATTTGAAGCACTTGGACGATTAATCGAAGATGGGTTTTACGAAACATGAGCGAAGATGTTTTTTCAAATAAGATTCTAAAAGGTATAGGAGCCTCATCCGGTATAGCTTTCGGCAAGGTACGCCTGCTTGAAAGAGGAAAGATATCCATTACCCGGCGTTCCATCAAGACAGAGTCCATAGAAAAAGAGGTCAATAGATTCCGGCAAGCAGCAAAAAGCGCCGTTGAAGAGTTGAAGAGTATTAAAGAAACAATTCTTGATGATGAGATAAGAAAACATGCATTCATTATCGATGCACACATGATGATTCTTCAGGATGTTTTTTTTTCAAACGCTGTGATTGATGCAATAAGAGAGGGGAAAATAAATGCCGAGTGGGCCCTTGACATTGTTGTATCAAAGTTCCTGACGAGCTTTGAGAAAGTTGAAGACTCCTACCTGAGAGAGCGCGGTCAGGATATCAAGTATATATACGAAAGACTTGTAAGAATCCTTGTAAAAGGTAAAGCATCGGATATAGATAATGCCGGCATAAAGGGAAAAACAATCATTGTTGCTCATGATCTATCCCCTGCAGACACTATTCAACTGAACCTCAATAAGATATCCGGGTTTGCTATTGATGTAGGCGGGCGTACATCACATACTTCGATTATTGCCCGGGCCCTTGAAATTCCGGCAGTTGCAGGTACCGGGAATATCACAAGTCTTGTTAAAAATAATGATATGGTTATTGTTGACGGTGATGAAGGCATTGTAACAATCAATCCTACAAAAGAGATGCAAAGAGGCTACATTGCAAAGCACCTTCATCTCAAAAACCAGAGAAGGGAACTTTTGAGGACTGCAAAACTAAGTGCTGAAACCAAGGACGGGTTCAGGGTTAAAGTCGGTGCAAATATAGAATTTCTGGCAGAGATGGATATTATCGAAAAATACGGTGCCAGAGGAGTAGGCCTTTACAGAACAGAATATATCTATCTATCAAACAAAACTCTGCCTACCGAGATGGATCATTTTCAAATATACAGAAAGCTTGCTGAAAATAAGGCATTAGAGTACATAACGATAAGAACCCTGGATATAGGCGGAGACAAATTAGCATCGAATATTGACGTTCCGAAAGAGATAAATCCTGCCATGGGCTTAAGGGCAATAAGACTGTGCATGAAAGAGGAAGAACTTTTTAAATCCCAGCTTATGGGCATATTGCGGGCAAGCGCATATGGTCCCTTAAGGATATTGATTCCCATGATCTCAGGTATTGAAGAAATCAGAAAAACTAAAGAGATTATCAAAGCATGTATGGAGGAGCTAACCTATAAAGAAATTCAATTTAACAAAGATATAAAGCTCGGCATCATGATGGAGGTACCTTCTGCCTGTATGATAAGCGATATGCTTGCGCCTGAGGCAGACTTCTTCAGCATAGGGACAAATGACCTTATTCAATATTCTCTTGCTATTGACCGGGGAAATGAATACGTTTCATATCTTTACGAACCGCTCCATCCGGCTGTGCTGAGAATGATAAAGCAGACTGTTGAAAATGCCCATGCTCATAAAATTGAGGTTGCATTATGCGGAGAAATTGCCGGAGAGCCTCTCTACACACCTATCATGCTCGGATTGGAACTTGATGAACTGAGTATGAACGCATATTCTATCCCTAAGATCAAAAAGATAATCCGCAAACTTGAGCACAGCTATTGTAAAGAATTGCTGAATAATATTTTAAGCATGGGATCTGCAAAGGAAGGTGAGTCGTTGCTGAGAAAGGAGATGGCAAGGTTTTTTCCGGAGGATTTTTATATAAAGTTATGAAAAACACTAATTCTGTGCTAAGTTATTAACTTAACACGATAAATTAAAAAACAGGAGGTAGAAACATGGGAATGAGTAGATATCTTTTCACATCAGAATCTGTGGCAGAGGGGCACCCCGATAAGGTGGCCGATCAGATATCTGATGCAATACTCGATGCATTGATTGAACAGGATCCAAAATCCAGGGTGGCATGCGAAACGTTAGTTACGACAGGACTGGCGCTTGTTGGCGGGGAAATCACAACAAGCGGCTATGCAAACGTGCCCGATATCGTCAGACAGACGGTTAAAGATATAGGATATAACAATTCAGCTATGGGGTTTGACTGGGAAACATGTGCAGTTATTACGACAATAGATGAACAGTCGCCTGATATCGCAATGGGTGTGAATGAGTCAGGGGACCATGAGCAGGGGGCTGGGGACCAAGGTTCAATGTTTGGGTATGCCTGTAATGAAACACCAGAATTTATGCCCATGCCTATCATGTACGCCCATAAACTGATAAGCAGGTTGGCAGAGGTGAGAAAAAAGAATATATTGAACTTCCTGAGGCCTGACGGAAAAAGCCAGGTCACTATTGAATATATTGACAGGTTACCGGTAAGGGTTGACGCTGTGGTAATCGCCGCTCAGCATAACCCGGATGCATCTATAACGGCAATAAGAGAAGGCATCACCGAAGAGGTGATAAAAAAGGTGATTCCTCCTGAACTGATGGACGAGAATACCAAAATCTATATCAATTCTACAGGCAGGTTTGTTGTAGGAGGACCAAAGGGCGACTGTGGCATGACAGGAAGGAAGATCATCGTTGATACCTATGGTGGTTTTGGTAGCCATGGCGGAGGCGCCTTTTCCGGCAAAGACCCTTCAAAAGTAGACAGAAGCGCCTCATATATGGCGCGCTATATTGCGAAGAACCTTGTAGCTGCCGGCCTTGCAGACAGGCTTGAGGTACAGCTTGCCTATGCCATAGGTGTGGCTCAGCCTGTTTCGGTTATGATAGATACCAAGGGAACGGCAAAAATAAACCCTGACAGAATTGCTCAGATCGTGAACGAGCTTTTTGATATGAGACCGAGAAAGATTATTGAAAGGCTCAATCTGCTCAGGCCTATCTACAAAAAGACAGCTTGTGGCGGACATTTTGGAAGAAATGAAGAAGAGTTCACTTGGGAACGACTTGATATGTTAGAGGCGATCAGAAAGAAAGCGGGAATATAGAAGCGGTTTGCCGTATACGGCTCACGGTTTACTCTATAAAGCCTTAAATTTAAGGTCCTTTGGTTTTTTTAGTACCTGACCTGTGCAGCAAAACAACTGCCGGATAGTTTAACCTTGACTTTATTGCGATGATTAACCGTAAACCTTGAAAAAATTAGGAGGAAAGATGGAATATGATGTGAAAGATATAACCCTGGCGGACCAGGGCTATGATAAGATCGAGTGGGCAGAAAGAAGGATGCCTGTTTTACGGAAGATACGGGGAAGGTTCGCAGAAGAAAAACCGTTAAAAGGTGTAAAGATTGCTTGTTGTCTTCATGTAACCACAGAGACGGCAAACCTTGTTTGGACGCTGAAAGAAGGTGGCGCCGACGTGGTGCTTTGTGCATCAAACCCATTAAGTACACAGGATGATGTTGCAGCCGCAATTGCAAAACATATGGAAATCCCGACCTTTTCAATAAAGGGAGAAAATGAGGAACAGTATTATACCCATATTATGAAGGCGCTTGCATTTATGCCGAATATTACGATGGATGACGGCGCTGACCTGGTAGGGGCGCTCCATATGATTGCCCTGAAAAGATATGAGGCTTTACACGGTTCCGTGAAGAGCTGGGTATTAAAACTTGATGAAAAGAAGAAAAAGAAACTGATAGGGAATGTTATCGGTGGGTCGGAAGAGACCACAACAGGGGTGATAAGGCTCAAGAGCATGGAAAAAGAGGGCGTATTGTGTTTCCCTATTGTAGCGGTTAACGACGCCTATACGAAACACATGTTTGATAACAGGTACGGCACAGGCCAGAGCACCATTGACGGGATTATCAGGGCTACGAATATCCTTTTTGCCGGTGCAACATTTGTTTTGTCGGGTTACGGGTGGTGTGGCAAGGGTGTTGCCCAACGGGCAAAAGGGCTTGGCGCGCACGTGATCGTCACGGAAGTTGATCCACTCCGGGCGCTGGAAGCACATATGGATGGTTTTGAAGTTATGGATATGGCCCATGCTGCCCCTCGCGGAGATATATTTGTTACTACAACCGGGGATATACATGTGCTAAGGGCAGAGCATTTCAAAAAGATGAAGGACGGGGCGATTATCTCCAATTCGGGTCATTTTAATGTTGAGATTGATATAGATGCGCTTGAGAAAATGAAAAAGAAAAAAAGAAGAATAAGGGAATTCATTGAAGAATATACCTTGCCCGGCAACAAAAAAGTTTTTCTTCTGGGCGAAGGCAGATTAGTGAACCTTGCCTGTGCCGAAGGGCATCCGTCGGACGTTATGGATATGAGCTTTGCGAATCAGGCATTATGTTCCGAATATATGTGGAAGAACGGAAAGAAACTTGAAAAGAAGGTCTATAGCGTTCCCAAGGAAATAGATGAAAGTATATCATTTTTAAAACTTGCATCGGCAGGCATCACGATAGACGAATTGACAGAAGAGCAGAAGATATACCTTGCTTCCTGGGAGATGGGTACATGATAAAGCTGCTTGTTATCGGCACTGTTGCCTATGACTCCATAGAGACCCCCTTCGGCAAGGCAGATGATGTCCTTGGGGGATCAGCTCTCCATTTTACCAATGCAGCAAGTTTTTTCACGGATGTGGGTATTGTAGCGAATGTAGGAAAGGATTTTAGCTTAAGTGATATAGAATTCCTGAAAGCCAGGAATGTTGATTTAAGCGGAATAACGATCGATGAAGGAAAGACATTCAGATGGGAAGGAAAATACGGCTACGACCTTAATCAGGCAATTACGCTCAAAACTGAGCTGAACGTCATTGAGACTTTCAGACCACATGTCCCACAGGATTTCGGGGCAGCCGATTTTGTTTTCCTTGCAAACATTGACCCTGTGTTACAATCTTACGTGATCGATCAGATTAAAAAACCGTCTGTTGTTGTCCTTGATACGATGAACTTTTGGATAGAAAACAGGCTTAACGAGCTTATTGATGTAATAAAAAGGGTTGATATGCTCGTCATTAACGAGGCAGAGTTGAGAGAAATATCCAAGGAATACAATCTCGTAAAGGGGGCACGGAAGATTATGGCATATGGCCCCTCATGTATTGTAGTAAAAAGGGGTGAGTACGGCGTCCTTATGCTGAACGGGGAAGAGATTTTCCTTGCACCTGCATTTCCTTTGGAAGATGTTTTTGATCCGACCGGGGCAGGTGACACCTTTGCAGGCGGCTTCATGGGCTATATTGCAAACGTGGGTAATATTTCACCGGAAACGCTCAAACAGGCTATTATAATGGGTACTGTCATGGCATCTTTCAACGTGGAGGACTTCAGCATCAACAGGCTTAAGGACCTTGACTATGCAGAGATTCGGGAGCGGTACACGGCCTTTAAAAAATGCCTTCAGTTCGGGGATATAACTTTAGAATAGATATTTAATAAGATAATGAAAAATCCAGCCTCCAGGCTCCCTGCACATTGCAAGATCTTTGCAAAACTCCAAAAATGCCGTCATTAAGCCTCTCCCGGAGTGCGGGTACCCGCAGGTGATCCGGGGGCGAAAACCGGTATCCAGAAATAATTGAATTTACTAGACATAATAGCTGAAAGTTATGAAAAAACCTGCCCCTTATGAAACATGGGGTATAAAACTATGATTGCAATCAAAGGTGTGAAGACCTACCATAGGCAGCGGTGTCCACAGTGGACACCATTTTTAAAATCTCCGTAAAGTCAATATACACCTTGTTTCGCATACCTTTGTTTTTAAATATATTTTTCCGAAATTCGAAGAACAACTACCCTGGAAAACGTACTGGGGGAACTAACGCGATGTTATTTAAAAAGCAAGAGACTGCTTTATGTTCATTCTTGTGCAGTGATGCTATTTCATTATGCCACAGCCTTTAGCCTGAGAAACACACAGTGGACCTTTCTCCGCCCCAGGATTGCCCCTACAGCCTGCCACCTACTGCAATATCAACCATCCTGTCCAGAGAAAGATATTTCTTCGCTACTCTGTCCACATCTTCTTTCTTTATTGCCTCAATATGTTTCGGCCATGCCTTGAAATAACCGGGACCTAATCCATATATCGTATCAAGACACATACTCGTAGCTTTAGCGCTATTGGCCTGCATGCGTATATAGTGCGTCCCGATAAGATACTTTTTTGCATCCTCAACCTCTTTTTCAGTAAATCCTTCTGATACAATCCTTTCTATTTCAATATTTACTATCTTTCGTACCTCTTCTGTCAGTTTTTTATCTGTCCCGATATATATGCCCATCCCACCAACTTCATAAGCCATCTGGTTGAAAAATGTCAGTGCATAGGCATAAGGCTTTTCTTCCCTCAATATCTTTTGTATTCTGCCCCCCATTCCGGAGAGAATTGAATCCATTACCTCTATGGCATATCTGTCTTCATTGCCTATACCCGGACCTAAAAAACCGAAAATAAGATGTGTCTGCATTATCTCTTTATCTATATGCTGTATGCTTTTATGTACCGCTGTAACCGGTTTATTTTGCAGGATACCGACCTCTCCAGACCAGTCCGAGAACATCTTCCGGAAAAGATCCTCGACCTTTTTCTCATCAACATCACCTGATATCGCCAGTACCGCATTTGAAGGGGTAATAAATTTATTATAAACACCTTCAAGCTCATTAAGCTTTATAGATCCTACATCGGATTCCACGCCTACAGGGTCTTTACTGTATGGGTGCCCTTTGTACAAAATTTCATTGAAGCGCATGAACGTGTAACCTACCGGGTCGTCATCCCGTTGCCTGATCTCGGAAAAGACATCTTCCTTGACCTTTTTCAGTTCCTCTTTTTTTAAATCAGTTGAAGTAAGTAGATTTTTAAGAAGACCGAAAACTTCTTCAATATCCTTGCTGAGAAATTTTCCGGAGAGCCCAAAGGTATTTTTCCCGTTGAATGCAGATACATTACCGGCAAGGAAGTCAATCTCTTGTGCAATTTTTGTTGCATCCTTGTCTTTTGTGCCTTTTAACAACATTTTGGAGAGGACATTAAATATGCCGTTCTTTCCAGCAGCTTCTTCTTTTACTCCCCCGATAAAACCGACCCGGAAGGCAAAGGTCGGCGATGCCTCTTCCTTATTTACGACGCATTTTAACCCGTTTTTTAACTGAAATGTATATGGGTTGGATGGACTTTTCGGCAGCAATGCAACAAGGGCTTTATATTTCCCCGTAACATACTTGTCCATCACCTTTATTATATCATCTCTGCTAACCCGATCTACTCTTGCCAGAAAATTGTCAACGAAGTACGGATCGCCTGTTAAAGTCTGAAAATTACCTATCTGCCTTGCCTTTCCCTGAACTGTCTCTGTTGAGTAAACATACGATGCTTTAATCATGTTTTTCGCTTTTTGTATTTCCAATGGCGTCGGTCCTTCTTTGCGCAACCTTGAAACCTCTTTTTCTATCTCTACGGCTATCAAGCGATAATCTTTGCCTTTAAAGGTTGCATAAAAAACAAACAGCCCTTCTTCTTTGGGGGTGAACAGGTAGGTAGAGCTATCGGTAACAATCCCTTTTTTGTTTTTTAGTTGTTTCTGAAGACGGGAGCTCTCGCCTTCACCAAGAATTGTCCCCAAAACCTCCAGCGCCGGCAGGTCTTCATGTGTTATAGAGGGAATATTGTACGAAAAGGCAAGATAGCTCTCCCTTATATTTTTTTCAATGAGCTTTTCCCTGTTTCCAGCTCCTCCATCGCTTTTTATATTCTCAAAGGTTGCTTTATTTTTACCGCCCTCTCCTGCAATATGTTTTTTTATCATTTCGCCGGCCTTTGTCTCTTCAAAATCACCGGTTATGACAATTACCATATTGTCAGGCACATAATGTGTTTTAAAATATTGCCGTATATCATCCCTGCTTATGTCTTTAACAGTGCCTTCGTATCCTATAATCGGCCTTCCGTAAGGGTTGCCCTCATAGCTCAGGGAAAATAACTCTTTAAAAAGCTTTCGCTGGGGGTCGTCCTCTCCCATTTTGATCTCTTCCAGGATAACCTTTTTTTCTTTTGCAAGCTCCTCTTCCGGAAAGGCAGGGTTCTCCACAGCATCGATAAGTATCGCAAAACCTTCTTCAAAAGCATTTTTGGGTACCACGATATGATAGACAGTGTTGTCGTGAGAAGTGAATGCATTTATATTGCCGCCCAGCGATTCTATTCTGGAGGCCATCTCGTTGGACTTAACCTTCTCAGTGCCTTTAAATATAAGGTGTTCAATGAAATGGGTGATACCTGCATTTTTTTGTTCTTCATATCTGCTGCCGGTTTTCACCCAGATCTGAACTGCTACGACACCCGTACCCTTACGCTGTTCAAGGATGTATTGCAACCCGTTATCTAAAGAAAATATATTCATAGAATGTACCGCCCTGCTAAAGAGTAGTATACAAAAGATGCACGCAAAGAGGACGGCCTTTCGCAAAATAAAAAAAGGCCCTTAAAGGGCCTTTCTCCCTTCGCTGAAGGCTTTGATATTAAGCTCATGGAGCTTTTCTTTCAGTAACCCCTTAATTGCCTTTACCCACGCCGCTTCTTTTATTTCAGGAAAGAAATTAGAGAAGGCGCCGATAAGTACCACATTTGCAGCCTGTACATTCCCAAGTTTGCCTGCAATCTCCTGCCCATTTATTACTTGAACATTCTCTTTAAAGTATTTTTTAAACACTTCCTCGACACCATCAGGATACTTTGCCACTCCAAGATTTACCGCCGGTGGAAAAACCTCCTGCTTATTGATTATTATTTTTCCGTCCTCCTTAACCCAGTTTATATATCTGAGCGCCTCAAGGAGTTCGAAGGAGAGAAGGAAATCCACATCCCCATACTTGATAAGAGGTGAATACACCTTTTTCCCGAATCTGAAATGGGTTGTAACGTCTCCGCCCCGTTGTGCCATCCCGTGGACTTCGCTCTTCTTTACATCGTAGCCGGCGTTAAGAAAAACCTCGGTCAGAATATTACTCGCGAGGATCGTGCCTTGACCGCCGACACCTGAAAGAAATATATTAGTTACTTTATCGTTATTTTTCATCATCCACCCCCTCACCTTTTACCAGGAACAATGGCTTTGTATTTACAAATTTGAGTACAGATGTCACATCCTATACAGACTCCCTTATCGATATACACAGTTCCTTTTCTCTTATGACCATCTTTTGTTGCCCCTGCGCCTTCTTTCCAACTGATTGCAGGGCATCCTATCTCAAGACACATTTTACAACCTCTGCAATTGTCTTCATTGATTATGAAGAACGGGTCTTTGAATTTCCTGTTTGCCCTTTTCAACATAATACAGGGACTGTTTACTGTAATGATTACTGAAGGCTCATCCTTTGCCAACTCTTCCTTTATTATTTTCATGGTTTCTTCTATTTTATAAGGATCAACCTTTCTTATACTCTTTACGCCGAGAGCCTTTGAAAGTTCTTCATAATTGACCATGTTGGCAGGTTCCTGCCTTACTGTAAAGCCTGTGCCGGCATGTTCCTGATGGCCTGTCATGCCTGTTATCCTGTTGTCAAGGATGATGGTGGTGGAATTTCCTTTATTATACACAACATTCATAAGAGATGTTATTCCGCTGTGCAGAAAAGTGGAATCACCGAGCACTGCACACATCTTTCCAAGCCCTGCTTTCCCGAATGCCTTCATTGCACCATGGGCTCCTCCGATACCTGCACCCATACATATACAAGCGTGAAGCGCTTGAAGCGGAGGGGCTGCTGCAAGGGTATAACAGCCAATGTCGCCGAAGACAAAGGTGCCAAGCTTTTTCAATGCATAGAACAAGGGTCTGTGTGAGCAGCCTGCGCATAAATTTGGCGGTCTTCTTGGAAGGTCTTCAGGCTTTATCCTGATTTTAGGTGCTTTGTACTTTTTGCCCATCAGAGACTGCTCAACAATCTCAGGAGAAAGCTCATACATATTAGGTATCAGGTCCTTTCCGTGGAATACCTTGTAACCCATGGCTTTTATCTCTGTTTCAAAAAACGGATCAAGTTCTTCGACGATGATAACCTTCTTTACCTTTTTATAAAATTCTGCAATCATCTTTTTTGGAAGCGGCCATATCATACCAAGCTTCAGGAAAGAGTATTCCGGAAAGACCTCTTTTGCATAGAGGTAGCTTACACCGCTCGCAATGATGCCTACACCCGGATCGTTAATCTCCATCCTGTTATACTTGAATCCATCCGCATAGGCTTCAAGTTTTCTCATTCTTTCTTCAATGAATTTACGTCTTACCCGGACATTTGCCGGTACCATGACATATTTAGGCGCGTCCTTCGGATCAAGCCCTATAGGTATCTTGGATTCTTTCCTGTTTTCAAGAGTAACAGGGGAATCGGAATGTGACACCCTTGTTTCACCTCGCAGCAATACCGGCGTATCAAACTCTTCGCTGATATCAAAGGCAACTTTTGTAAAATCTTTGCACTCCTGAGCATCGCCCGGTTCCAGCATGGGAACCTTTGCAAATCTTGCCCAGTTACGGCTATCCTGCTCGTTCTGTGAGCTGTGGACATTCGGATCATCGGCTACAACAATCATCATGCCGCCTTTTATCCCTGTATAAGCAAGTGTCATAAAGGGGTCTGAAGCAACGTTCAATCCTACATGCTTCATCGAAGCCATAACCCTTGCCCCTGATATTGACGCCCCGCTTGCAACTTCAACTGCTACTTTTTCATTTGGAGACCATTCAGCATAAATATCGGGATAATTGTCAGCAATCTCCTGCAATATTTCACTACTCGGTGTTCCGGGATATGCAGATGCAAACGTTACGCCTGCTTCCCAGGCGCCTCTTGCAATCGCGCTGTTTCCTTGCAGCACTTTTACTTCTTTTTTCATATTGCCCCCATTCGGCCTTTCAGCCAAAAATTTTGATTTGTAGTAACTTTTCACCTCCTTTATCATCTTTTCATATCAACAATTTTAGCGTTTAATGACTATTTCATTTATTATTTTCAACAGAAAAAATGGCTTTTGTCAAGAATATAACGCAAATCCAAGTTTAAATTTTGTATACGGAAAATTAGACCAAATGTTTTAACAAATTACCCTGGCAGGCTTGCCTGCAAACACTACAATACATTAAACACCGGGATGAGAGGCAAGAAATTTCAGAATTTTGTTTGTTCCTTCCAAGCCCTCATTGAGTGCTTCAACGGATATTCTTTCGTTTTTGCCGTGCATTCTGAGAAACTCATCATTCGTGAATGTTGCCGGGAAAAAACCATAAGATAAAATTCCAAGGTTTCTGAAATAACGCAAATCTGAAGCGCCTGTCATTAAAAATGGAAGGACAGGAATGGGGCCTTTCAACTTTTTTACAATCTGCCGTATACCGCTGAAATAGCCGGTATTGTATCCTGAAGGGACTGATTTGCTTGTCCCTGACCCGATCTGTTCAATTTCAACATTATCTCCGCACAGTTTCTTAATTTTCTTAAAAAACGCCTCATGATTTTCTGTTGGCAGGAGCCTTGCGTCAAAATATGCTTGAGACGTTGCCGGGATTACGTTAACCTTATCGCCACCCTTTAGTATTGTAAGGGTAACCGTATTTCGTAATAATGCGTTATAAGAGGGGCTATCCTCCAGAAAGTTCCTGAAATGTTTATTTTTCAGCGTCTCTTTTAAGTTGGTATATACAAAACCCTTGCCTTTTTTGCCCTTTAAAATACCGTTCATATATGTATTTACAATGCCGGTTGGCTTAAAAGGCCAGTTATACGATAATATTGCCTGAGCTGCATTTACGATCTTTTCATTTGCATTATTATTGTGTGGTTTAGATCCGTGACCGCCCGTTCCAACGGCCTTCAACATAAACTGGCTCAATTGTTTTTCATCTACAGAAATCTGGGCATGACGAAAGCCGTCCTCATTCATAATGCATCCGCCTTCGCTCAAAACAAAAGAGGCATCGCGAAGTTCTCTGACCTGATTCAGCATATATTCCAATCCATGTTTTCCGCCAACTTCTTCATCGCATGTAGCAAGAAAAATAATATCCCGTTCAGGCACTACCCCTTCTTTATATAAATTGATGAACGAGAGGAGTTGGCATATAATCTGCCCCTTCATGTCAATTGTGCCTCTTCCGTAGATGAATCCATCCTTCAAAACCCCGCCGAAGGGGTCCACTTCCCACTCATCGGCATTTGCCGGTACGACATCAACATGGCCAAGAAGTATGACCGGTTTGCCTTTCTTCCTTCCCTCAATGCGTGAAATAATATTTGCCCTTTTTGGCACCGACAAATAGATTTCTGTGCTTAAACCCTCTTTTTGAAGGATATTTTCAAGGAACTGAATGGCTTTTTCCTCATTTCCCGGAGGGTTTGTGGTATCGATCTTTATAAATTCTCTTAGCATTTCTGTAGCAATATCAGCACTTATCATAATAGACCCTGTTTTTTCCTGTATTCTTTGCTTTGTACATATTTTCGTCGGCAAGCTTTATGAATTTTTTTACGTCTATCCGGTGAGAAAAAGGGGCAATCCCACCGCTGGCTGTAATCTTTATGCTTTTATTTTCGTAAACAAAGCTCTCGCTTTCAATATCTTTTATTAAACGTTCACACACCTTAGCTCCTTGTTCTAAAAATGTTTCCGGCAGTATTACAAGAAACTCATCCCCGCCATATCTTCCAACCATATCAATAATTCTCAAGCCATCCTTTAATATCTCTGCAATCCTCTTCAATGCATAATCTCCTGCAAGATGTCCGCATGTATCATTAACCTTTTTAAAATCATCTATGTCAAAAAGTGCAATTGTAAGTTTGGAGCCGTATCTTGTCGATCTTTCAATCTCCTCCTCCAGTGCTTTAATAATATAAGCATGGTTATAAACACCGGTAAGACCGTCATGCATGGAAAGGGCTTTTATTTCACTAAAAAGTCTTATCTTTTCATGAGTCAAGGAGATGTGGGAACAGAACCTGTTGAATATGACCTGTTCATCCAAGGTAAAAGATGAAGACCTGAACAGCCCTGCATAACCATATACACGCTTCTTTGTCGAAAGATCGGATATGATATATGTAAAATCTTTTTCGTCAGAATGGGGAACTGCTTCATCAATGTCAATAATTACTTTTGTCTGTGTTTCAACAGATGATAAATCGGTTACTTTTTCCGACAAGGCATTTGATACAAAATCTAAAAGTTTCTTGTTTGTTTTTATATTCGGAAATATCTGGATAACGATTTCATCATCCTTCTGCATCAATGTTGCAAATATATCAAAAGAAATAAATGTTTTTATGAGAGCAAAAAAGTTTTTCATCACAAATATGGGGTCTTCAGTCTCACCGATCATATGGTGAAGACCCTTTAAAAATTCGAGCTCAACCAAATTTAACTTTTCATTTTCACGTTGTTTGCTTACTTCTTGTGTTAACTCAAATGTTTTCAAGAATTCGCTATAATAATTTATTGCATTATTCACAATGTGATACAATTCCTCGTAGCTGGCAAAAGGCTTCGTTAAAAACGCATAAGCGCCCCTTCTTAAAGACTCAAGATGCTTCTCATTATCAGCATGCCCTGTCATTATGATAACAGGCAAATTCGGTTTTAACTTTTTTATCTGTTCTAAAAGATCGATCCCGGAGGTTTTAGGTAAATAAATATCGAGAAGCACTGCATGTGGATTTATCTCTTTTAATTCTTTCTCTAAGTCTGGAGGCACGCTATATGTATAAGAAATTACCCCGAACTCATTAAAATATTTCTTTAAAACAAGATTCAGATTAGTATCGTCATCAATGATTAGTATTCGTTTATTTTCCATAATATAAAAAAGAAAGGGGGGAGTATATCCCCCCTTTCTTTTTGCTACTTCTTAGTCTTCTTTTCCTTTTTTGAAGTTGTCTTTTTTGTAGCTTTTTTCGGTGTCGCCTTGTCCCCCTTCATTCCACACGTTGCCACAATAACCACCTCCTTTTTTAAAAAATAATATTTTAATTAAAATATTTTGTCAATAATTATATGGCAATAACTTCTTTAACTTCAGGTATTTCATCTTTTAGCTGCTTTTCTACTCCCATTTTTAAAGTCATCGCACTCATGGGGCAACTGCCGCAGGCACCCTGGAGCTTAACCTTTACTATACCGTCAACCACATCAATAAGCTCTATGTCTCCCCCGTCTCTTTGTAAAAACGGCCTTATCTTCTCTATTGCTTTCTCAACTTTTTCTCTCATTTTGACCTCCTGTATTATTAAACCCTATGAAGGATTTTCCTGAATATAATCATAAATGGCAGATTTGTAAACATTCTCCCATTTCCATTAACTCAAGCTTTTATGTATTTTTACCCTCTTCCGTTAAAGGTTTTTTCCAAAAACTTACGATACCCAGCGGACGGAAAAAGAGCTGGACCATCTCCCACCCCTCTTCGCCCATTTTATTGAACAACTCTGATAGATTTTCAAGCTGTTCTGCGCCCACGTTATGAACCTCGCATTCGCCATCAGGACGGCATGCATATACAATATTGTTTTCCGGGTCAACAACTATACCTTCTTTACTCAAGTCTTCCATAGAGAATATCTTTATCGTATACTCATATTTCATCTTGTTTACCTCGTGTTTTTGTAATTGCATCTTTTATAATATTAATTCATCATTTTCGATTTTTAAAGGGGCTTTGGGATTTAATTCGTGTATCTACTCATTAAGCTTTTTTCTCAAAATATCATTTGCTTTCAAGACTTCCTGTGCATCCTTTCCTGCAATCTCCCAGCTATATCCCCCTTTTCCATCTTTTTTAAGCTTGATCTTCACTTCACCTTTCAAGGTTTTCTTAATATCATCCATTTCTTTTTTATATTGGGTTTCATTGTTTTTATCATCTGCAACCCCTTGTTTTATTGTAACATCTGTGCCCTTACTGCAAGAAACAAGTAAAAAAATAAGTAAAATAATCATTAGAAATCTCATAACCTCATGATATAATTTCTCCCTGATTTATTGCAATACAATTCTGGAGGTTATATGAACATTCATGCAGAGAGGTACGGGAAGGGCGAAAAAGTAATCTTTATTCACGGGGCGGGCGGCAATGCCAGGTCATGGTACTTCCAGAAAGAATACTTGCAGTCTTCCATGGAAGTAATTTTGATAGATCTGCCCGGACATGGCGAGGATGCTGCTGGCACAGGACGCAGCACTTTGGCGGGTTATATAGACTATGTACACGAGGTAATTCGTGAACTGGGAATAGATAAATGTTATATTGCGGGACATTCGATGGGCGGAGCAATAACCATGTCTTTTGCGCTATCCTTTCCGGAGGAGCTAAAGGGTATAATCCTGATTACAACAGGGGCAAAGCTCAGAGTTTTTCCTGAAATTCTTGACGGGTTAAAAACGGATAAAGAGAGCGCCGTCCGGGGCATAATGGATTACGCCTTCTCAAAAAAGGCCCCGGCAGTCTTAAAAGAAAACGGTTTTAAAGATATGATGAAGTGCAAAGCAGAAGTAATATATGGCGATTTTATCGCCTGTGAAGGATTTGATTTAATGAATTCTGTAAACAGAATAAAGACGCCTGCACTGATCATCTGCGGGGATGATGATGCCCTTACCCCGCCTAAGTATTCCGAATATCTTTATAAGCAGATAGAAGGGTCCCTGCTTGTGACAATTAAAGATGCAGGTCATATGGCGCCACTTGAAAAGCCGAATGAAGTAAGCAAGACCATTCAGGAGTGGGTTGCTTCACACTAAAAGCAAGCTGTAATGAAAAATCTAACTTAGGATAATTTATGTCTTTTTTAAAATACGGGGTAAGCCCTGAAAAAGTAAGATTGCTTGAAGAGAAGATGGAGGAACTTGACATAAAAGAACTGGATATTATAGAAAAATTTGTGCATTCAAGCGGCCACGGCGGCCAAAAAGTCAATAAAGTTTCAACCTGTGTATATTTAAAACATCTTCCCACAGGGATTGAGGTGAAGTGCCAGCAGGAACGTTATCAATCGCTGAACAGGTTTCTTGCTCGCCGGATTCTTATTGAAAAAATAGAAAACATGGTTCTTGGCAAAAAGAGCAAGAAAGAACAGCAGATTGAAAAGATACGAAGACAGAAATGCAGACGGTCTAAGCGTGCAAAGGAGAAGGTGCTCGAACTTAAACACATCCAGTCAAGGAAAAAGCAATCCAGGGCTTTTAATTCTGATGACCCCTCCGAATATTAAACCCTGACATCTCAAAAAAATATAAAGTTTTTTCATGCTTGGGCTATCCTTTCTGTGATTTTAATGGTACTATTTATTTATTTCTGCTGTTTTTTTACATATTTATTTGCTGGATGTCAGCTATGCGGCAATCCCGGAAAGGGGTTTTTGTTTCGTCCGGAATAACTTGGAAATAGACCTGTTATAGGATATGGCATATGTACTAAAGTAAGGAGGTTTTAAATGGGAAAATACGGTGGGTTCAAAAGCGAAAAAAGGAAGAAAGAAACTGCCCGGCTTAAAAAGCAGGAAGAAAAGCGGCAGCGCAGATTCGGGCTGAAGGCAGAAGAAGGTTCCGAGATGCAGGAGGGGGAGATGGTAGAAGGACAGGAAACTGTTGAAGAACAGCAGGTTACAGGGGAACAGGAAATCGCCAAAGAAGAGGGGGATGTAAAGGCATAATCCTGAAAAAATAGAGGGGCAGTCTTAAATGCTCAACCTCGAATCTTTGCGCACTTATTCAAGCAGTTTTTACACATGAGCTTTGCATTGTAAAGTTCATAAAATCGTTCAGGGTGCTTGTAATATAGATATTCCCACTGAATAATAATAATAACAGACAAAAACAAAATTGAATATGTCCAGAAAGAAGGGATAAATATTAAAGGAGAAAAGGCCATCAGATATCCCCAATTGTTTATCCTGCAGGTATTACAGCATTTATTTTGAATGATTGTCTTAAAGGGGCACCACACTGTAATGCAGAACTGGTCCATAAATATGAAAAAGATAACGATAATAATGAGCCACATCGGATCAAGCAGCCCGGCAACACACCAGAAACCTATATCAAGAACAAGCAATGTCCAGTATACGGCAGAACGAATTGCCCCGAAATTCATCTTTTTTATATAATCTTCCAGCCTTTTCTGCTTTGTGTTGCTGTCCTCACCGGCCTGAACATAGTTTCTTCCGTATATCTTCCCAAGGTTAATTTTCGGGTTCAGTCGGGGGATCAACCGTTTTACCAATATCAGGACTGCAAGAAGCCATAGTAAATGGTATACCTTGAAGAAAGGAAGACCATAGGTAAAAGATTTTACAAGGACATGGGGATAACAAATCGCAAGAACCAACGATATCGCTAAAATCCCGCCTTTCACTGAAAGCTTAAGGATGTTGCTGTTTTTGTGCATAGCTATAAGTTTCTGATTCTAACAAATTTTAGTTGTATTGACAAACATAGTCTGCTCAAATATAATTAACTTAATATATTATGCTAAAGCAAGGCCACCCAATCACTTTACTGTTTTCTCACAATCACATTTCCGTTCTTACTACTTTAAATAAAGAAAATAGTTGTTAAATTAAGAGAGAGAAAAGTCGTTCAATTAAAAGGAGGTTAACATGAAAAAGTATTGTTTGATCATTATGGTGCTGTTTCTTGTTTATTTAATGGGCAGCAATGTTTTTGCCCAGGGGATGCCAAGAGGCGCCAAAGCCCTTTTTGACAGTGGAGAAGGTACGACGGTAAAGATGTCTTCGGGTCCACGCACATCTACCCCTACAGCTACTTCCGCAGCCGCACCGGCAAAATATGTGGGGATTTCTTACAAACTTGTTCTTCTGCGCCCTGACGGGAGTTTCGACATTGTCCCCAAATCACGTGTCTTCAGATCAGGCGAACGGCTTAAACTCCTTGTTAGAACAAATAAGCCGGGTTACCTCACGATTTTGAATATAGGAACGTCCGGTAACACAAATGTTTTATTCAACGATCATGTTGAGGGGATGAGCATGCAAGAAATTCCGAAAACAGGTAATTTCCGCTTTGCCGGCGCCCCCGGTTCGGAAAAGCTGCTCATCATGCTTTCCGGCAATCCAAACCCGCTTGGATCACCCCAGACAACAACTGTTGCGCAGGCTCCCGGAGCAGTACCACCTCCACAGTCAAGTGCAAGCAATTTACCTCCTCCTCCGCCTCCACCCGGGGCCGACAGTTCACTGCCTCCTCCTCCACCTCCACCCGGCGCAAGTGCAGATGCCGGTGCACTTCCTCCCCCGCCTCCTGTCATGATGGCTTCGCTTCAAGGGTCAAAAGACATAGTTATGGATGATAACCAGAAAACTACTTATGCTGTTATCTCGCCAAAAAGCGGATGGAAACCGGAGCCCAAAGGCAAAAAGGATATTGTTCTCGAATCAAACGGCGGTGAAAATTATGGTGTCATCCCTGCATCGTATATTGAGGACGGGAAGATACTCACCCTTGAAATCAACTTAAGGCACAAATAGGAGATAAAGATGAAGCTTAAACACATCAAGATTTTAACAATGATCGTAACTTTCATATTCATGCTCTCATCTTGCGCTTCAATGCTGCCGGCGCCTGACCAGATTACGTCGGAAGAGGATTTGGTTATAGCAAGGAATAAATGCTTTGCCATGTATACCGTGGGCGGAGCAGCCATTGGTGCGCTTGTCGGCGGACTTGTAAAGGGTGATTGGAAAGGCGCAGGCGTTGGGGCTGCAGCAGGCGGCGCCATCGGGTTTGCATATGCCTGGGGTAAATGCCTTTCCCTGTATTCAACACTTAAAAGTCAGCCCGTTGCAGACTATAACACAACAGCCCAAAGAACAAAATATAACCCCTCCCAGGGAGATGTTGTGAAAATTGAAGGATTCAACATAAACCCTACCAGTGTTCCCCAGGGTGGGGCAGCTAACCTGAACGGGTCTTATTATGTAATGGCCCCTGAAGGCGCAAAGGAGATGAAGGTCACAGAGACAAGGACTGTGAAATACTTTGACCCTCAGAAGAAAGAATTTGTCGAACTCGGTCAGGTTGATCAGGAAATCACTGCAGCGCCGGGGTCGAGAAAGGCGGACGGCAAGTTCGATGTGCCAAAGGATGTGCCGGAAGGTCGCTATAGAATTGCCTTCAAGGTTTCTGCTTCAGGTAAAGAAGATGTTATTGAAAAAGAAATGCTCGTTCAAAAGGCAAAGGCATCCAATACTGAAACAAATATCGAGTTGGCCGGCCTAACTGCAATCATGTGGTAGAGGAGCATTACATGAAAAGGCTTTTCCAATGTTTATTGGCAGTATGTTTTGTCTGTTCCTTAATAACCGTGACAGGCCTCCTGTATGCCGCTGAGTCGCCTGTCACGCAATCACATCTATCTGAAATAAATGATCTTTTTAAAAGAAACAATGTACCGAAAGGGTTTGTGGAATTCGATCAGTACAACAGGGTTGTGCTAAGAGGCGAATACTCTGACGAGAAAGAAGTGGATACGGCATTCTCCCTTGCCCAAACGATTGTTGGAGTAAAATGGGTTTCTCCTGTTACGCCTGAAAATATAAAGGTTAAGGAATGGGAAAAAAGACTCGGTGGGTTATTCAGCAGGGCTGCCGTACTCAAGCCGCGGGTATCTGACGGTATACCCGGACCGATAAGAAATAGATACGGACTGGTTGTCGGGGTCGGAAAGTTTAAAAGCAATATAAACCCTTTACAATACTCTGTCAGAGATGCCGGAAGCTTCTATAATTTTCTTGTTGATTCGAATAAAGCAGCCTTTCCGAAACAAAATGTCTATTTTCTTGTAGACCAGAATGCGACAAGGGCCAACATTGCTATGTATCTTGACGGTATAAAGAAAGCTGCCGGTCCTGACGATCTTGTCGTTATCTATATGAGCAGCCACGGTACGCCGCCGGACAAATACGGCGGTGTGAATGTTGTCACCTATGACACAGAGGTGAAACCTCGCGAAAGGATCTGGCAAACTGCGGTTACAGAGACTATGCTGAAAGATTTTGTTGAAAATTTACAGGCAAAGCGGCTTGTTATGATTCTCGATACCTGTTACAGCAACGGCGCATACAGGGCTGTACCGGGCTTCCTTCCTGCCGGAGGCAAATCCCTCGGTGTTGGAGACGAAGATGAGGGGTACGGTGTTTCGAAAACTTACGGCAAGAGGCTTTTGGGGGCTAAAGATATTGTCTTTGAAGATGAACCCAGACCAAAGGCAAGCTCTGCAAAGAGCGTTGATTCACAGGATGGCTATGGTAAGGTATTGATAAGCGCAAGCAGTGCAGGGGAAAAATCCTGGGAATCAGATACGTTGCGTAACAGCGTGTTTACTTACTATTTTGTAGATGGGCTTGGACGTAATCAGGGATCGGTGAAAGATGCATTCACTTATGCCAAACCGCTTGTATCGCAAAAGGTAAAACAGGAAAAAGGGGCTGATATAGAACAAACCCCGCAGGCTATGGCGACTAATACGGACTGGAACATGCGGTTCATCCAAAGGCCGAACCGTTAAATTTAAGGAGGTTTATGGACATGAGAAAAGGTTCTTTAATTATGTTTCTGGCATTATGTGTTTTATTTACAGGATTTATCGGCTGTCAGCAGAAATCAGAGGCCCCTGTTGTTGCAAAGCAGGAAGCATCTCCACCACCGCCGGCTCCTCCGCCACAGGGAACCCAGCCACCACCACCGCCATCAGGAGCACAACAAGCACCTGCTGCAGGCGAGCCGAGTCTCGAGGTAAAGTCCCACATTAAACAAGGCTTATCATACGTGAGTGTCGCAAAGAATGCAAATTCTCCTGGCATATTTAACGAAAACATCGAGAATGCCATCAATGAATTTTCCAATGCCATTAAGAAAGACCCCAACTATGCAGAGGCATATTCAAACAGGGGAGTGGCTTACATGATGCAGAAGAAGTATAACAAAGCCCTTGACGATCTTAAGAAAGCAAAGGAACTGAAGCCGGACAGCGCAAACATACGTTATAACCTCGCATCCTGCCATTCTCTTATGGGCAGTGTCGATTACGGTCTTGACGAGCTTGATGCGGCACTGGCAAGAGGGTTCAACAGCTATGATTCGCTGAGAAAGGACCCTGATATTGCAAATTTAAGAAAGCACAAGGAATTCAGAACAATACTGGAAAAACACAAAGTCTTTATAACGCAGTAAAATCAAACCATAAGATCACCATAGACCCTGCCAGATTCCAATTATCCGGCAGGGTTTTTTAAGGCAGCGCATCGAATAAAAATCCCTTAGATTTGTAAAGTTCTGTGATATAGAATAAGACCACAGGCACATTGGAAGCAGAAATATCATTTTACTGGGATTCAATACAATAGGGGTTGATAAGTTGTGTAAAAATCACAAATCAGGTAAAAAGAAACAGCATGGTTAGACAAAATCTGTCAGGGTATTGTTTCTTTGACTTTGCTCAAAAGGCAAAAAGATCTTTTGTATTGTGGGTTTTGTTGTTTCTCCTGTTTTTTGCGATATCGGCAAGGGCCGAAGAGGGCGGGGTCCCGTCATCTGAACGCAAGGGCATTCCCATTAAATTCGGCGGTGATGTACGTGTCAGGCAAACTTACTTCGACAATGTTCCATATTACAAGGATGTCCATTTTACCCCAACTGATTTTCTTCGCTTAAGGAGCAGATTATGGGTTGAGATAAAACCAACAGAGGATTTGAGCTTTAAGGTCCGGGCAGTGAACGAGTTTAGAAAATATTTTGAACCGTTTAAGATCCGGGCAGTGAACGAGTTTAGAAAATATTTTGAACCGTCTGACAAAACTTCCTACCGGTTCCCCGACGAGATATTTATAGACCAATTATATATGGATATACGAAATCTATGTAACGGTGAACTTGACTTCAGAATAGGAAGGCAGGATATGCGCTATGGAACAGGCAGGATTATTGCAAACGGCACCCCTAAAAGTTCAGGGCGCACTGAATATTTCGATGCAATAAAACTCACCTGGAAGGGGATAAAGGATACCCAGATCGATATCATAGGCATTTATAACAAGCCTACAAATCAATTGATCATCAATTCGCAGGGAAGGGACCTAACGGGCTACCCCGCATCGCGCACATGGATGACGGAAACAGGCGCAGGAATATATATTAAAAACAAGACTTTTCCGGATGTGCCTTTTGAGGCGTATAACATTTTTAAACGTGAAAGCAGTTGGGATTACAATGCGGATGACCCTTCCTATTCTCTGGCAGGCTATCAAACGCTTAACCCCGATACCGACATGATTGAAACCCCGGTGTTAAACTACAACACTATTGGTTTACGGATCATGCCGAAATTTACCGAAGCCATTGAAGGCAACTTTGAGGCAGCATACCAGTTCGGGCGTTACGAGGGCGGGCCATCCAAAACAGGTTATATGACTGATCTGTATTTAAAATGGAAGATGCCGCTTGTGCGTGAAATAAAGCCTGTGATGGGTTTGGGATGGTACTACCTCTCGGGGGCCGATCCGAACACAAAAAAGAATGAGGGTTGGACATCGCCCTTTGCCCGGGGTGCAGGATACAGTTTGATTTATTCAACTACGCTGAGCTATGAAGATGCTGCAAGGTGGTCGAATATGAGCATGTACTATGCAGATATGACAATAACCCCTTTTCAGTGGTTAAAGACCATTTTAACAGTAGGTTATCTCCTTGCCCCGGTAAAAGACGGTCCCGGAGAAGGAAATGTCAGAGGATGGCTCACCGCAATACAGGCAGATTTTAAGCTTGGTAAAGATCTGCTGAAAAAAAACGATGCGTTGACCGGAAATTTCCGGTTCGAAACCTTAAAGTCCGGCAATTACTACTCTGACAATGACTACGCATATTATGCCCGCTGGGAGATTGTTTATACGTTTTGATTTTTCCTGCCCGGTATTACCAGGACTCGCGCTGAAGGCCGGAAACCCCTTCATATACAATGTCACTTTCTAAAGAGCTTTTTTGTACGTCCTTAAAAACCTGCTTCTTATCAACATTAATGCCCTTTACCACCTTCAGATAAAAGCGCATTCTGTCCCTTACACTTATCCGCCCCGGGATTGTCGTATTCAATTGCATCAGCATCCTTTTCAGCCTTTCTTCATCTATGACAGTGAACAGTATATCTTCCACATCCAGCAGGAGAAATCTGCCGTCATTCAGTACAAATATGTTGCACCCCTTCAGATCCCTGTGGGCGATCTTTTTCTCAAAAAGTGCTGCAAAGAATTGCGCGAGCGTTTTGATAAAGGCTGTTTTTGCGCCTTTGCTCATATGGTCATAAGTCTTATCAAGGTATCTATCGAGTTCAATACCTGAACCGGTGAGGTCTTCCATGGCGACATATCCCCAGGAAAAGAGGGAATGACGTTTAACACAGTATGGCTCAGGTGTTACGCAGAGGTCTAAATATTTCACTGCAACATGGTTTTTCCACGCCAGTTGGAGTCTTCTTTTACTGCGGTAATACTTCCGTATATGGTCGTTATGCCTCTCGACTATGATCTTTTTATCTTTCTTTATTAACTGAACAGGATCGCTGTCAACAGGAATTTTCTTCCCTGCCATACAGGTATAATCTCCCCTGACAACTATCTTTGACGTATTTTCAAAGGCCCTTTCCTGTTTTTTTCTGATCCACCTTTTCCACAACCTTCCCATTTCTTTTTCAACGGATGCTCTTATGTCCTGCTCTCCATATTGGCTGAAGAAAAGTGTTTTTTCATCTGCTGTCATGCCACCATACAGCATGGTGATTGCATGGGACAGGCTTGACACCTCATCTTTCAAGCTGACACGTCCTTTAACCTGCATTTTATGCAAATCGATGAGATATAGATTTTCATTATGAATGATAATATTATTCAGATGGAGATCGTTGTGAACCACCATTTGTGTCTTTAAGGTTCTTAAAAGGTCTGCAAGCTTCAGGAGGAGCCCTGCCCGGTCTTTGCTCTCAAGGAATACATTGACAAATGTATCCCCCTCTATCCGTTCCTGAATAATATATGAACCTCTGTCTGAAATACCATACCCGAGCGGTTGGGGAGTCATGACAGAGAGCGCAAGGAGCCTTTTCCCTGCAAGGTATTCCTTCCTGCCTCTCGGCGATACCCTGTTTCTTATGAAGCCGACATTTCCCTTTTCCTTGAAGAATTTTATAAAGATTCCTTTGTCCTTATAATCGCATGTAAAGTATCCTCTCTTTACCTCTTCCTGTAAGGGAAGACCATCCAACAGGGCAACCATTCCGCTGTCATCTAAAAACCATTTTATGTTGTTGAACTTTGGAGTTTTCATAGGCTGCCTATTATTTTCGCCACTTCAGGACCCCAGGACTTCAAGGAGTATTTTGCTTCTATGTGTTCCCTTGCGGTATTCCCTATTCTGCTTCTTAAGGCCGTATCCTTTGAGAGCGCCTCTACAGCGTCCTTCCACCCGGCCGGATCATCCTGCAAAAAACCGTTTACCCCGTCTTCTATTATATCATTTACAACACCAACGGGATGGGCTATGGACGGAAGCCCCGACGCCATATACTGAATGAGCTTAAGCCCGCACTTACCCTGTGACCATATATCATCCCTTGCAGGCATAATCCCTGCATCGAAGCTCAAAAGTAACGATTTTTCTTTATCTTTCTCCCACTTTTCAAATATTATCCCCTTCTCCTCCATGCCTGAAGGCTTGTCTGCCACAAATTTAAATATTATATGCCTGTTATGGCGAAAAGAAAGAAAAAATTCCTTTATATCGGAAAGATACTTTAACGTGGAACTGCTTCCCATCCAGCCCACCACAAATGGTTTGTGCTCTTCGTGTACCTTCACAGGATATTCGTCGGTATCAACGACTGTGGGTACATAATATGCACCTGTGTCCCTGTGCTTTTTTGCCTCATCAAGGAGGAAGGAGTTCCCGCAAAATACGGCATCGGCACATTGCACCGTCATCTTAAAACGGAACCTTCTGGTTACACTCTCTTTCCTTGTTCCGTACATAACAGCGTCATCATAGTCGTAGACAATCTTTTTTGCGCATTGCCTTAAGGCAAAAAGTTTCAGGGGATTTAAAAGTAACCTCTGCAGATAGACAACGTCTGCCTGGCTTGCCTGTTTCAGAACCTTTGAGAAGCCGGTTTTGGTCGTAAGGAGTTCAATTTCAAACCCCTTTTCTGCAAGATACGGGAAATATTGGTGAATTCTGTAGCCTTTCGGATTTTCAGGTGTAAATATATTGTGGGTAAAGAAGAGTATTTTCATTAGCTGCTTGCCTGAGGCAATCTATGAATTATTTTTAAAGAAACATTTGAAATATTTTCTAAAATCAGTTCTAAAATCCGTTGCCTTCAATTTATTTTCATCTATGACAGGCTTGCCAATAAGTTCCTTCGGCCCTGAGGCTTCTATAAAATAGTCTTCAATAATCAGGTAATCCATTTCTGTAGACATAAAACATTTCAGGGCATCGGCAGGGGTCTCCACTATGGGTTCCCCGGCAATATTAAAGGAGGTATTTAATATGACGGGAACACCGGTGATCTTACGGAATTCTTCTATCAGGTCATAGAATCTGCCGTTGTCTTCACGGGTGACGGTCTGCACGCGGGCAGTGTTGTCAACATGTGTTATTGAAGGGACAACTTTGCGCTTGTCCTCTTTCACTTCAGCTATAAGCAGCATATAAGGGCTTTCGCATGTAAGTTCAAAGTAATCCGATACGTATTCCTTAAGAATGGATGGGGCAAAAGGACGGAAGGCCTCGCGGTGTTTTACCCGTGCATTAAGGATATCTTTCATGTCAGGTTTTCCCGGATCACAGATAATGCTCCTGTGTCCCAGGGCACGGGGGCCTATCTCGCTGCCGCCTTCAAACCATCCGAGGATCTTGCCTTCTGCCAGAAGTTTCGCAGCCTTTTGTGCAACGTTCTGTTCTTTACTGAATTTTATATGGGTAGTGCTATTCAGGGCTGATAGAATCTCTTCTTCGCTGTAGCGTCTCCCTGTGTAAGCATTTTTGAATTTATACTTTTTCGGCTCCTCGTTGTTCAACATGTGGGCGCCATGCAGGGCGCACCCCAGCGCTATACCCGTGTCACATGCGGCAGGCTGCACAAAGATATTCTCAAAGGGTGTATTATCGAGAATTTTCTTGTTTGCTACGCTGTTTAACCCCACTCCGCCAGCATAACAGAGGTTTTTCGAGGGGCTTATCTTATAAAGATGCCCGGCAATCTCTATGAGTGCCTTCTCAAGGGCGTCCTGTACTTCAAAGGTAATTGCCGTATATACTTCATCAGGAAGTTTCCCCTTGTCCCTCTTGGGGATATCAGGATAATACATTTTCTGGAAATGATCGATGTGTCTCACGAAGTTCTTTTCGCTGGGTATCAACACGGCGCCGTCAACAATCTCATAGAAATTCCTACGGTAGCGCCCGTCGGTATGCTCACCATACGGCGCGAGACCCATGACCTTGCCTGAGCCGAAATCACCGAAGCCGACGAATACGGATGTGCCCATGTAGAGGAGGCCAAGGCCATTAGTGAATCCGGGCATGGCATAATCCTTCCTGATCGTATGAAGCCTGCCGTCTATTGCCCTGTAAAAAGATTGTACCTCTTCAAACTTTTTCTGTATCTTTTTATCTATAACCCTGAAGATGAAAGGGGTTTTAGCACCCGCATCAACATCGGCGGCATTACTGCCCAGCCCGTCTACCACCATGACAGCGGCTTCGTCAAAAGGGGACGGATAAAAGGCGCTTGCAGCATGGGCTGCATGATGCGATATGGTATGGACCTTTCCTTTGTAATCAAGCTCGGAACGGATCATCTCGATCTCTTTGTTTTTCCCGTCCTTTCCGATCCTTGTAACGCCTACGATCAGATCTATATTGCCTATATTCTTCAGACCGGCGGTTTCGAGGAGATAACGAACAGATTTATGAGGGAAAGCCCCGGAATGTTTCTGTCTGTTAAGACGCTCTTCACCTATGGCGAGGAGTTGGCCTCCCGATATCAGGGTTGCACCTGTGTCGTGCCCGAAGGTATGAATGCCTAATATATTCATAATTTATTTGAATTTTTAATATAACAAAACCACCGGGCACAGTCAATAGATTCCAACTGCCTGGAGCTTCCTCAATTTTCTCACTTGCTGTGGCCGGAGCACTGTCTTACTCCCTGCTCAACTGCGGGTCGTGCGCTCGATTACCCACTATCGGCCTTGCATGTATATGAAAAACTTACTTGACAAAGTTAACATCCAGGTTAACAAATAACCAGAAATATGGAATTTTCCTAAACCTCATAGTATATTGTGTGATAATGACAATCAAGCACATATACCACGCTGCCTACTCTATATACAATTTAGTGGAAACAACTGTGCTTTCACATGAATATACATTGACACCTCAACATATCTACTATAGCATTCTTAATGTATTAATATATCCCGGCACTATTTGTCACCATAGGGAGACCAGATGAAAGATCCATCCAGGACAAATCAGGAACTGACCAAAGAGGTATCTGCCTTAAAACAGCAAATCATAAAACTGGAACAATCGGAATCCGGACACAAAAAGGCCGAGGACGAACTGCGAAGGAGCGAGGATAAATACCGTACATTGGTTGAAACAACCGGCACAGGTTTTGTTATTATTGATAAGGACGGCTTAGTGCTTGATGCAAATCTCGAATATGTGCGTCTTACCGGACACCATGATTTGAGTGAAATAGTCGGCAGAAGCGTCATAGAATGGACTGCCGATTCAGAAAAAGGGAAAAATTCAGCGGCAATCAAAGCCACCCTTGAGAAAGGATACACAAGAAACCTGGAAATTGACTACGTGGATTCAAAAGGTAATATCACCCCCATTGAGATCAATGCAACATCCATGGAAATAGAGGGAAAAATACAAACTATAACGATATGTCGTGACATCACCGAACGCAAGCGGGTGGAAGAGGAACTGCTGGAAAGCGAATCCAAATTCCGCGCCCTTGCAGAAAGTTCTTCTTCTGCAATATTTCTTATTCAGGGCACGAAATATATTTATATTAATCCTGCATTCGAGTCGATCATTGGCTATACGATGGAAGACCTCGCCGATATGAATTTCTGGGATTTTACGCATCCGGATATGCGGGAGTTGATAAGGAGCAGGGGCCTTGATCGCATCAGCAGGGGCATTGATCGCATCAGCAGGGGCATTGATCGCATCAAAGGACAAGATCCACCATCAAGGTACGAAATTAAATTCATTGCCAAGAATGGCCAGGTGAAATGGGTTGATTATTCTGCTACTGTCGTCGAATTGAATAACAAACCGACTATCATGGGATCGACATTTGATATTACCGAGCGTAAGCGGGCGGAAGAGGAACTGCTGGAGAGCGAGGAACGGTTCAGGGCATTTATGGACAACATGCCCGGTATGGTGATAATCAAGGACAAAGAGTCGAGACCTCTGTTCTTTAATCAAAAATTCAGCAATATGTTCCCCGCAAATGAATGGCTGGGCAAGATACCAGAGGAAACCTTCCCTTCGGAAATTGCTGGCTCCATGCGTGAAAATGATCTAAAGGCTTTGTCGGAAGGTTTTGTATCGTACGAGGAAGAGTGGCACGACAAAAATGATTGCTTACGAGTTCTTGAAACCAGGAAGTTCTCTATTAACCAAAAAAACAAGGCACCGGTCCTTGGTGTCATTATTACTGACATCACTTCCCGCAAACAAGCCGAGGAGGAAAAACGAATTCTGCAGGAGCGTCTGCAGCACGCGGATAAGATGGAGGCCATCGGCACCCTTGCAGGCGGCATCGCCCACGACTTCAACAATCTGCTCATGGGGATTCAGGGCTACGCTTCCCTCGCGTTACTGGAGCTCGATCCCTCCCATCCCAATTATGAGCGGCTTAAAAGGATTGAAGCGCAGGTGCAAAGCGGGGCGGATTTAACCAGACAACTGCTGGGGTTTGCCCGCGGGGGAAGATATGAGGTAAAGACCGCGGATATGAACGATATTCTTGAAAAGAGTTCCTCGATGTTCGGCAGAACCAAGAAGGAAATCACCATCCATCGGAAATACGCGAAAGATCTCTTTACCGTGGAGGTTGACCGGGGGCAGATGGAGCAGGTATTTATGAATCTGTATGTGAATGCCTGGCAGGCCATGCGCGGGGGCGGAGAGATCTACCTGGAGACAGAGAACGTTCTTCTGAATGATGAACAGGCGTTTCCCTATGCCGTCAAACCCGGGAACTATATCAGGATATCCATGACAGACACCGGCACAGGGATGGATGAGAAGACCCGTGAACGGATCTTTGATCCTTTTTTCACCACAAAGGAAATGGGAAGGGGGACCGGCCTGGGACTGGCAACGGTCTATGGGATCATCAAGGGGCATAACGGTTTTATCAATGTAGACAGCTCTCCCGGTCACGGGACAACAT
>JAPLKC010000045.1 GCA_026388255.1 Pseudomonadota bacterium
AATTAACTCCCGTTCTGTCGGGAGATTCTTCCAAACCTCGGCAGATTTCCCTCGTAAGTCACGTACGCTTATGAATTTCATAACCTAACCTCCAATTGTGTACTAACAGTGTACACCATTGTCACTCATAGTCAAGTTTATCCTTCACATAATGTCTAAAATCAGCGGCGACTGTAAGACGTCCGCTGCCTTGTTGTCCATGCTTTTCATTCTTTTCTTTGCCTCTTGTCAATGACTGGCCTCTCTGTTTTCGTCTGGATGGTAGTGCTGATCGACAAATATCAATCTGCTTATATCAAAGCCGAGTGCCGCTGCCTTTGCTATGAGGGCATCCTTCAGATCGTTCTTTATTTCCGGGTCTCTGGCCAGAATCCATAAATAAGATTTGTCAGGCCCGCAAACTAGCGAATAGCGGTAATGCTCATTATCAAGTTCGAATACAATATATGAACCGTAAAAGGGCCCGAAGAAGGTAACTTTTAAGTAACCCTTATCTGTCCCCTGAACGAAGTATGCTTTCCCTTCAGCTTGTTTCCACATCTTTTCTTTTTCAGAGTAACCACGGTTCAATACCCTTACACCAACGTCATCCCTCATGGTATATTGGGCGGTTACCCGAGTTAGACCCCGTTCAAAAGCATGGTCTATCCTCGCAATTTCATACCACTTGCCCAGATACCTCTCTAATTTGAAATTATCAACAGGTTTCACCTTTTCAGGGATGCCGACACATCCGAATAAGAAGATGAATAACACTATTGCTATCTTTCTCACCTTATACCCCTCCTGTGTTTCGACCTGCAAAACCCTATATCCCGGTCGTCCGCAGTAAAAAGCCGTAAGATGAAGCGGCTTGCCCGTTCAGTTGACTACTCTTGATCTGATTGATCTTGGGATTTGCCTTCCGTATCCCCGGTCTTATCGGCGGGTTTTGACAGCTTTGCCAAGATGGTATCAAGTTTTCTATCCAGGTTACCAACAGACACGCTGTTTCTATACGTCATAATGATGAGCTTGACGGATACAAGGAATACACCGGCTTCAAGGAACAGGTCGTGTGATAGTCCCTTGGTAAAAAGGGCGGCAATGAACAAACCAAGAGTTATAGCCGTTACCAAGAAAGATCCACGGTCAATGGACTTATTCATGTTTATATCCTTATGTTTAATGGTACAACGCAAAGCTGAGCCAGAGGCAACGTTTTTTGTTGCCGATTGGCTCCAGCGATTTGACTCACTTTATTTGGTTCTATCCCAAGGTCTTTACATGTCTTTTTTGCAAGACTGTCATCGATTTCAGTGTGCCTTGGTATGGATGAGCGTTTATTCAGGCTGACATTGCTCCACCAAGAATGCAGGTGGCCTTCTCTGATGAACTCGCATCCATGTCTTCGCAAGTGTTTCAATAATTCGTTTCTTTTCATGCCGAAACAGCAATTCTTTCTTCTTCATAGCCGCTTCCTGCTGATGCAATGGCATCTTGCCGGTTAAACTATATGGCTTCCTGGAGTGTTATGCGAAGTGTTTGCATAAGCTCCTGACGGCTGCTTTCCTGGCAGTTTACACCCGGAACCTCCTCTATCCATCCTATCCACCAATCACCTTGTTGTTTTACTATTGCGGTATATTGGGTATCCATTTGATTTCCCTACTTCCATTTAATTATAACCGATATTGATATCCGATGGAATTTATTTCATTTTATGGTCAACAATTAATCTACTGCATGCAGTAATTTCCGAAATATTAGTATTTGCAATGAAAGATTTCAACAAATTAAATAATTAAACATTTAAAGATAATACCCAGAAAATCAGATAGATACAATCAATTATAGCAATGGTTGACAATAGAAAGTATGCAGTATATTATTGATATATCGATGTTATACTGCATGCAGCAATTGCTCAATCTTAATCAAAAGGAGTTGGCTTGCTGAGCGAATTTAAAACATTTCTGTCTAAATCAGGCAAGGTGCCGGAGGATAAGATAAAGTACTATATTCACTGGACACAAAAGTTTCTTAAATTCTGTAAATATAAACCTGAAGAGATGGATTTAAAATAAAATAAATCAATACCTTGACTCCCTTGAGGCAGACGGTAAAGTTGCTGAGTGGCAGATAAAACAGGCGGCAGATGCAGTAATAACATACGTTGAACAGTTTCTCGGTAAACCCATAAAGATGTCAACAAACAGTAATACGCAGAGCGAGCAAACTGGAAAATTATCTCAACTATGGTGGGCTACAATTGAAGAAACAAGAAAGGAGATACGTCTGCGCCATTACTCTACAAGTACTGAAAAAACATACATTGGCTGGATAGTCCGTTTTGCATTATATACAAAAAACAAGGAGCCGGACAAGATTGACGGAGACGATATAAAAAACTACCTTACTTATCTTGCCATAAAAGAGCGAGTATCGGCTTCAACCCAAAACCAGGCATTTAGTTCTCTCCTTTTTTTGAGTCGTTATGCACTGAAATGCCCTATAGGTAACATTGATAAAGTTGCCCGGGCAAAAAAAGGGACTTATCTTCCTGTGGTTTTGAGCAGTGAGGAGGTGAAGCGTCTGCTTTCTTGTATGGATGGACAATATCTGCTTATGGCACAGCTTCTATACGGATGCGGTTTACGTCTTTCCGAATGTTTACGTTTGAGGGTAAAAGATATTGACTTTGAAAATAGCCTTGTTTTAGTGCACTCCGGCAAAGGTGATGAAGACCGCTCTCTTGTACTGCCGAAGATGATAAAAGAGGCACTTAAAAAGCATATTGCCGATACCAAGATAATGCATGAAAAAGATATTGCCATTGGATATGGAGAGGTGTCATTGCCTAATGCGCTTGATAAAAAATACCCTAATGCCGGGAAAAGCTGGGTATGGCAATGGGTTTTCCCGGCCAGAAGACCTTCTGTTGATCCGAAAAGCGGCAAGATCATGCGCTGGCATTTTAGACCCCGCATTGCTGCAAAAAGCGTTTAAAGAAGCGGTATTAGAAGCTGGTCTGACAAAAATGGCGAGCTGTCATACTCTCCGGCATAGTTACGCCACACATCTTCTTATGAATGGGGTTAATATCAGGGAGGTTCAGGAGTTACTTGGTCATAAGAATGTGGAGACGACAATGATCTATACCCATGTTATGCGAGATATGAAAAACGCACCGAAAAGCCCTCTTGATATGCTTTAGTATAAGTATCTGATTGCAATAGATATTTTCTTCCAATTGACCTTTAGTCCAGCCGGATGATATAGTTATGCCTAATTATTATCATAATGCAGTAAGCACAAAAAAGATTGAAGTCATACATGAAATATTTCATCCATACCACCGGCTGCAAGGCAAATCAATGGGATTCTTATGTGATTTCCAGCAATCTGGAAAGCGCGGGAATGACCCGATCCCCCATGTCCCTTGCCGATATTATTATCATTGATGCCTGCACGTTAACGGACGGGGCGGAAAGGGATATCAGGAGGTTTGTCAACCAGAGCCGCAGGAAGAATGAGAAGGCGAAGATTATCATTGCCGGTTGTCACGGACAGGTCTACCCTGAGCGTTCTTTCGGCGCCGACCTTATTCTGGGTCAGGCCGAGAAGTTCCGCATCACTGATTTCCTCGACAAAAAGGGTGTTTTTGTGTCGGAAAGGGAGCTGTTTTCTCTGGAAACATGCGCTGTTGATATACTGCCCATCAATAAAACCAGGTTTTTTTTGAAGATTCAGGATGGCTGCGATAAATTTTGCAGTTATTGTGTAGTTCCCTATGCAAGGGGAAAGCCGAGAAGCAGGCCTATCAAGGAGATTCTGGAGACCCTAGGTGAACTGAAACAAAAGGGGGTAAAGGAAGTTGTCCTCACCGGCATAGAGATAGCCTCTTATAGAGACCCGGCGTCAAATAAGGATTTAAAGAATTTGCTCGCCCTCCTTGAAACAAGCGTGACGCCGGAACGTATACGGATAAGCTCGATCGATCCTCTTTATATTGATGGAGAATTTATTGAGATTGTCGCCGGTTCTCAAAAGATTACAAGAAGCCTCCATGTCCCGCTACAGAGCGCATCCGATGCGATACTTGAAAAGATGGGGCGGCGCTATAACCGTGCCTATATAAATGATATCATTGCAAATATTCAAAATAAGATAAGAGGCGTCGGCATCGGTATGGACGTGATAGTGGGGTTCCCCGGAGAGGACGAAGAGGTATTTGAAGAAACGTACCGGTTTCTTGAATCGGCCCCGATATACTACCTCCATGTTTTTCCCTATGCCGCGCGGAAGGGGACAGCGGCTTTTTCCATGGCAGGAGGCATTCCCGAATCTGCAAAAAAACAGAGGGTGCGCAGGTTTAAAACGCTTGATGCCGAAAAAAGGCTGGCTTTTTATCAGCAGTTTGTTGGCACAGAACAGGTGATTATACCGGAGGGCAAACTCTATAAGGGGCTATACATGAGGGGCTATACCGATAACTATATGCCGGTATATATCCCATATCAGAAAAACCTTGAAAATAAGCTGGTAATGGTTAAAATTAAGGGAATTGAGGAAAGTCTACTGCTTGGGGCAGTGAATCTTATCGCTGCAGACGGACAGGATTTCAAAGACGAGACTAAAATATGAAACCGTTCAATTTAAGCTGACGGGGTTTTAACCTGTGGGGCAATAAAAAATAGGTGGTGAGTTGCTGCATATTATAGTGAGTTTAAAAGGCAAGAAAATTATCTCTCACAGAGGCCGCAGAGAAAGGCAATATACTTCTTTTTGCAGCCCATTGACGAGACTGCTTCAATGGGCTGCATGCAATCCGGCCTGATTATATTTTTCCGAAATCAGGCCGGAAAGAAAAGATTTTCTCTGTGCTCTCTGCGGTCTCGAACGACCGCAAGGGAGTGGGCGAGAGGATAAAGTATCAGTTTCAACCCCAGTTGTTTTTTAATATATAATTGGAGGGGCAATTAATTTGTAGTAATATATTAAATTAAAAAGCTTTTTACAAAAGAACTAAAAATTTTAACAATATGCTTGCTTAATCCGGGGAGGTATTATGTTTGTTTTTGGTAATCTGTTTTCGGGCATTGCTTATATATTAAACCTTTTGCTCGATCTTTATTTCTGGGTAATCTTCGCACGGGCCATCCTTTCATGGATAAGGCCTGACCCCTCCAACCCTATTGTCAAAACTATCTGCATGCTTGTAGATCCTCTGACGTACAGAATCTCCAGGATTATCCCCACAAGGATAGGTATGGTTGATGTGGCGCCCTTTATATTAATGCTGGCTGTTATTTTTTTACAAAAGTTTCTTGTATCAACCCTTTTTGACATGGGCATGAGAATGAAATAACGGAGCAGTTATTTTGCCTATCCGGAGGTAAAGATGGGTATTTACAAAAAGTATTCCATTATGTTGTTAATGACGCTTATCCTTTTATCCTTAATGCCTGTAAAAGCGATGAGTCTTGAACCGGGTACAAAAGCGCCTCAATTCAACATTAAATCCGGTGATGATAAAAAGTTGCCTTTCAATACACTTCAGGGCAAAGCGGTTATCATTCTCTATGAGTCAAAAGATGCTATTGAGCTGAACAGGTCTTTTAAAAATGAGCTTGCAACATTGTTGAACGGCTCAGAGACATTGAAAGCCCGTACAATGGTTTTATCTGTTATCGACTGTTCTTCTGCATCATGGGTTATAAGAAGTGTATGGAAAAAGAATCTGGTAAAAAACTCGAAGAAAGAAAACCTGATAGTTTATGGAGATTGGGATGGCAAGATGTCTACAGATTATGGGATGGAAGATAATAAAAGCAATATTGTTATCATAGATCGTACGGGAATAATCAGATTTTTTAAATCAGGAAAACTGAACAACAATGAAATAAATCAGTGTAAAGACCTGATCCAAAAGCTTGCAGGGGATATGTAAGGCAGGAAGGCCGCTGTGAATATCGAGATAAAAGTTATAACCAATGCAAAAAAGAGAGGGGTTGTTCGGGAAGGCATTGGCTTAAAGGTAAGACTCACATCACTGCCCGTTGAAGGCAAGGCAAATGAGGAGCTTATAGGATATCTTTCAGATATTTTCAATGTGAAAAGGTCTGAAGTTAAGATAGTAAGGGGAGATAAGGACAAGAGAAAACTTGTCTCAATACCCGTTGATGAAGCGGCGATAGAAAGAGTAGCAGGTAAAACCACAACAGTTACAACAGGTTAATTTCCTTGACAATTAAAGGATAAACCAATTATATTATCAGACTCAAAAGAAGGGAAGATATGGTTATAAGGCTTTTAGAGATAGAAGATGGAGTTGTATTAAAAGGAAAGATAGACGGCTCACAGTTAAGGGAGGCTAAAGATGATGAGTTTTCCTTTCTTACCCCTGTTGACTATGATATTGTTGTCAGGAAGTTTGAAAACAACGTAAGGCTGGAGGGTTCTATAGGGTGTTCCCTTTCCCTGATGTGCGGAAGGTGTCTGGATGTATTTCCTTTCAAAATACAGACCTGGCTCGATATAGGGCTTATAAAAAAAGCTCCTGTACCGGACACTGAACTTGAACTTGCCGGGGAAGACCTGGAGGTCTATTATTATGAAGGCGATGAGATAGACATAAATCCGCTGGTATATGAAGAGGTGTTGCTGAATATACCGATCAAGCCCCTTTGCAGGGAGGATTGCAGGGGTCTTTGTGCTGTATGCGGAAAAAATAATAACATTGAAGAGTGCTATTGCAATAAGGTTTCAGATAAGTTGCTGAAGGAAAAATTAAACGCTTTTTTAGCGCCTCAAGGAGAGAATTATGGCAGTTCCAAAAAGAAAAACTTCTCAATCAAAAAGGGACAAACGAAGGACGCATTATAAATTAACAGCTGTTAATGTTGTGCTTTGTCCGAACTGTAAAGAACCCAAATTACCGCACATTGTCTGTCCGAAGTGCGGATTTTATAGGGGAAAACAGTTTTTAAAGGTCAAAGAAGCATAAACAGTATGATAAAGATAGCGGTTGACGGAATGGGTGGAGACTTCGCACCCCGTGCCGTAGTTGAAGGGGTGGAGCTTGCATGCAGCGAAAAGATAGCGGATATAGTTCTTCTCGGTGATGAAGGAGTTATAAAACCGCTGATAAAAAACCCTGAAGGCATTGAGATTTACCATACGCCTACATATGTTGAGATGGATGAATCCCCTTCAAATGCCCTGCGAAAGAAGAAAGATTCTTCCATTAATAAGGCATTTGAGCTAATGAAGGCCCAAAAGGTTCAGGCTGTTGTTACAGCGGGTAATTCCGGAGCAGCAATGGCCTTTGCTATTTTCACCCTCGGAAGGTTGGGGTTTGTTGACAGGCCGGCTATAGCAACACTGAATCCGAACGTAAAGGGAGGGAAATCGATCCTTCTGGATTCCGGCGGAAATGTTGATTGCAAACCCATAAATCTTGCTCAGTTTGCCCTTATGGGCGATGTATTTGCAAGGTGTGTCCTTGGCATAGATGCCCCGCGGATCGGTATTCTGAGCAACGCTGAAGAAGAGACAAAAGGAAATGAATTAACAAGGGAAGCTCATACCCTGATAAAAGGCCTGGGGCTTAATTATATAGGATATGTGGAAGGCACTGATATTCACAATGGTAGTACCGATGTTGTGGTAAGCGACGGTTTTGTGGGAAATGTGGCGTTGAAGGTAAGCGAGGGGGTGGCAGAGTCTTTAATGCTTTTGCTTAAAGAGGGTATCGAAAAGAAAGTCAGGCGGAAGATAGGCTATCTTTTTATGAAGGATGTATTAAAGGAAATTGCAAAGCAGCTTGATTATTCGGAAACAGGCGGAGCGCCTCTGCTCGGGGTTGACGGCGTCTGTATAATATGCCATGGGAAATCCAATGGGAAAGCGATAAAGAATGCAATTGCATTAGCAAAAAGGTTTGTTGAAAAAAATCTGAACGAATTTATAAAAGAGACAATGCAGAGCCACCAATCACTTCAGAAGAAAAAGGAGAAAAAGAAATGGATTATTTTTTAACGGAAGAACAGAGGCAGATACAGGCATTGGCTCGGAGAATTATGGAAGAAAAAATACTGCCTGTAAGGGCAGAGCTTGACGAGAAAGAGGAATTCCCCTGGGCTGTCATGAAGGCGTGTGCGGATACAGGTCTTTTTGGCGTAAATATTCCCGAGGAATATGGCGGGACAGGCGGGGGAGTATTTGAGAACTGTCTTGTTGTTGAAGAATTGAGCAAGGGTTGTCTTGGTATTTCTGTAAGCTATGCAGCGAGCCTTCTTGGTGCGTATCCGATCCTGCTCGGCGGTTCTGAGGCACAGAAGAAAAAATATCTGACGGAGATAGCGAGCGGCAACAAGCTCGGCGCGTTTGCCCTGACAGAGGCGAATGCAGGGAGCGATGCGCAGGGAATCAGGACAGAGGCAAAAAAAATGGGGGACGAATACATCCTGAACGGCACAAAACAATGGATTACAAACGGCGGTGAGGCTGAAATATACAGTGTTATTGCAATGACCGACAGAAAAAAAGGCGGCAGGGGTGCAACAGGATTTATCGTTGAAAAGGGTATGGAAGGTTTTTCCTTTGGCAAAAAAGAGAAGAAGCTTGGCATAAGGGCTTCTGCGACAAGAGAGCTTGTATTTCAGGATTGCAAAGTTCCTAAAGAAAATGTTATAGGTAGAGAGGGGATGGGTTTCATTCTTGCTATGAAGACATTTGACAGGACAAGGCCTGGTATCGGTGCACAGGCCGTTGGGGTTGCACAGAGCGCGCTAGATGAAGCGGTTAATTATGCCAGAGAGAGGGAACAATTTGAGAGGAAGATTATCACGTTCCAGGCCCTGCAGCATATGCTTGCCGATATGGCAATACAGGTCGAGGCTGCTCGTGCCCTTATATATGCTGTTGCGCGATACATAGACAGCAATCCGAAGGATTTTTCAAAGGTCTCGGCTATAGCGAAGGTTTTCCCGAGCGATGTGGCGATGAAGGTAACTGTTGATGCCATCCAGATCTTTGGAGGATACGGGTACATGAAAGAATACCCGGTTGAAAAGATGATGAGGGATGCAAAGATACTCCAGATATATGAAGGGGCAAACCAGATTCAAAGGAATGTAATCGCCCTTGAGCTTGTAAAAGAGGCTGCATCGAAGAAGAAGAGATAAAGCAGTGTTGAATTTTAAATTTTGAATGTTTAGTTATTGGATAAAATTAATAATTCAACCAGAAAAGAGGATTTGAATGAAAAAGGTTGGTATTGTTTTTCCGGGTCAGGGTTCTCAGCATGTTGGCATGGGGAAGGGACTCTTTGATAGGTTTGAATATGTGAGAGATTTATTTAAAACAGCCGATGAAACACTTGGTTTTTCAATAACAAAGCTTTGTTTTGAAGGGCCTGAAGATGAATTACGGCAGACATATAATACACAGCCTGCACTGCTCCTTGTTAGTTATGCTGTATGGCAGGTGCTGAAGGAGCAGACGGGTATTGTACCGTACCTTGTTGCAGGGCATAGTCTTGGCGAGTACACGGCGTTGCTTGCAGGCAAATTTTTTAGATTTGAGGACGCCCTGATGATTACGAGAAAAAGAGGCATGTTTATGGAAGAAGCGTGTCCGAAGGGCAAGGGCGGCATGGTAGCCCTCATTGGTGCTGATATGGGAAAGATAGAACCGGTTTTACAGGAAATTTCGCACGACGATTATGTAGCTGTGCCGGCAAACCTTAATTCCAAAGAACAGGTGGTTTTATCGGGCAATGTGGAGACCTTAAAAGAGGCTGTTGAAAAACTTAAGGGAATAGGGTATAAAAAAGCTGTATTCTTAAATGTTTCAGGACCCTTTCATAGCCCCCTGATGAGGGAGGCGGCAGAAAGATTAGAAGACGAACTGGGTAAAATCCCGATCAGTGATATAGATATCCCGGTTGTGTGCAATGTGGATGCCGGCCCTGAACAGGATAAGAATGCCATACCGGACAAGCTTTACAGACAGATGTTTTCGCCCGTTTTATGGGAAAGTTGTGTGAAACGGATGGTAAAGGAAGGCGTGGAGGCGTTCCTGGAGGTAGGCCCCCAGAAAGTACTTTCAAACCTGATTAAGAGAATTGAGCCGGATGTTCCCTGCTATAATGTGGAAGAATTTGAAGATATCGAGGCGGTGAAGGGATTGCTTGCATGAAAGACATGGTGACAATAGTTACCGGCGGTGCACAGGGCATAGGTCGGGAAATAGCGGAATTTCTGGCGGATAAAGGCGGAGATATTGCCATATTCGATATCATCGATGGGAACGAAGTGCTGAATGCAATAATAGAAAAAGGGCGAAAAGCCGAGTTTTATCAAGTTGATGTATCAGATTTCAAGGCTGTTGAAGAATCTGTCGGCAGTGTGATAAAAAATATGGGGCAGATCAACAACCTTGTTAATAATGCCGGTATTACGGCTGATAAATTGTTGCTGAGGATGAAGGAAGAAGACTGGGACAAGGTAATCCGGGTGAACCTGAAAAGCGTTTTTAACTGCACAAGGGCGGTTATCAGGCATATGTTGAGAACCGGCGGTTCTATTGTGAATATTTCGTCGATTGCCGGGGTGATGGGAAATGCCGGCCAGGCAAATTATGCTGCAAGCAAAGCAGGTATTATAGGTTTTACGAAAAGCATAGCAAAGGAATACGGCGAGAGAGGGATACGGGTAAATGCCGTTGCCCCGGGTTTTATTAACACAAAGATGACGGAAATATTAGATGATAAATATAAGGAGGAAATGCTTAAGGCAATTCCCTTAAAAAGATATGGTGAACCAATAGAAATAGCCCGGGTAGTATATTTCCTGCTTTCTGAATATGGGGAGTATGTTACAGGGGAGGTGATAAACGTTAACGGTGGTCTGTATATGTAATGTTTATTAGATTCAGGTTTTATTTGGCGACCGCTGATAACTGGCAATACAGTTTCAGCGTTAATAAATCGAGGAGGTGATTCTTAGATGACAGTAACAGAAAAGGTAAAAGAGATGATTGTTGAGCAGCTCGGTGTAAATGAGTCTGAAGTAGTCCCTGAAGCAAAATTTATTGATGACCTTGGAGCTGACTCTCTTGACATTGTTGAGCTCATCATGGCACTGGAAGACGCGTACGGGATTGAAATCCCTGATGAAGATGCAGAGAAAATGGAGACCGTGGGGGATGCAATCAAATATATAGAACAGCGTATGGCAGAAAAATAACAAAGAGGTGAATACATTGAAAAGAAGGGTGGTTGCCACTGGTGTAGGTCTTGCAACGCCTCTCGGTATCGGAATAGAAAATGTATGGCAGCGAATTTTGAACGGTGAATCGGGGATAGCCCCGATCACCCGTTTCGACACTACCCTGCATGAGACGAAATTTGCCGGTGAGATCAAGGAATTTAAACCTGAAGACTATATCCCCCCAAAAGAGATTAAAAGAATGGATCTGTTTATCCAGTATGCCCTTGCAGCTTCCAAGGTAGCAGTGGAAGATGCGGGCCTTGACATGAGCAAAGAGGACGCCGAAAGAATAGGTGTAGTAGTAGGTACGGGACTCGGGGGCTTGCCGACCATTGAAAAGTACCACAGCGTACTTCTGGAACGTGGTCCCAGTAGAATTACGCCTTTTTTTATCCCTATGCTTATAGCGAATGAGGCGCCGGGCCATATTGCGATTCAGTACGGTATGAAAGGCCCGAATCTGTCCATTGTCACGGCATGTGCAACAGGCTCGCATTCCATTGGAGAGGCATCACGGATAATCCAGTATGGGGATGCCGATGTCATGGTGGCGGGAGGAACTGAAGCTAACCTTACTCCCCTTACTGTTGGCGGTTTCAATGCAATGAAGGCGCTTTCCACACGGAATGATGCGCCCCAGAAAGCTTCACGCCCCTTTGACAAGGACAGGAACGGTTTTGTTGTCTCTGAAGGTTCGGGGATAGTAGTTCTTGAAGAGCTTGAACATGCCTTGAAAAGAGGTGCAAAGATATACGGGGAGATAGCCGGTTACGGGTATAATGGGGATGCATACCATATTACTGCCCCATGCCCGGACGGAGAGGGCTTTATCCGTTGCATAAAAATGGCGTTGAAAGACGGCGGAATATCACCGGAAGATGTGGATTATATTAATGCCCACGGAACATCAACGGAATTGAACGACTATACAGAGACGCTTGCAATAAAAGAGGTATTCAAAGAAAAAGCATACAAGATCCCGGTAAGTTCCACCAAATCGATGACAGGTCATTTACTGGGCGCCGCAGGGGCGATAGAGGCAATATTTTCTCTGTTGAGTATAAGGGATAATATCTGTCCTCCTACAATCAACTATGAAACACCTGACCCGCAGTGTGACCTTGATTACGTGCCCAATGTATCAAGGAGTCACAGGATAGATGTTGCCATGTCAAATTCATTCGGTTTTGGGGGTACGAACTCGACTCTCGTATTCCGGAGATTTAATTGATGAAGATTGCCCTCGCTTCAGACCATGCCGGTTTTGAGTTGAAGGAGTACATAAAAGGCATTATTGAAAAGGCAGGTTACTCATTTGTTGATTTGGGGACGCACACAGAGGATTCTGTAGATTACTCTGATTTTGGTTTTAAGGCTGCAGAGCTTGTATCAACCGGAGAAGCAGACAAAGGAATACTTATTTGCGGCACCGGTATGGGAATGAATATTGTTGCGAATAAGGTGAAAGGCATACGCGCATCGCTTGTACAAGACCTGTATACAGCCATTCAGAGCAGAAAGCATCTTGATGCAAATGTACTTGTGCTTGGGGCAAGGGTAATCGGCAAAGGGATGGCAGAAGAAATTGTGAAGGTATGGCTCGGAACATCTTTTGAAGGCGGAAGGCACGAGCGAAGGGTGAAAAAGATAAAGCAGTGGGAGGAGAAACACCTTAAATAAAAGTGAAAATATTTAACGCTCCATATTCCACATTAAATACTTTGGGCTGTGGGCAGGTAAGGCAATCATGAAGCTGGCAGAGAAAGATAAAGAGATTTACGGACTTGTAAAACAGGAGATCGAAAGGGAAGAACACAGCCTTATCCTGATTGCATCGGAAAACTATGTAGATGAGGAAATCCTTGAAGCACAGGGTTCTCCCCTTACAAATAAATATGCTGAAGGCTACCCTTCGAAAAGGTATTACAGCGGATGCAAATATCTGGACGAGATAGAACAGATAGCCATAGATAGGGCAAAGGCGCTTTTTCATGCCGAACACGCAAATGTCCAGCCCCATTCCGGGTCTGCTGCAAATATGGCTGTTTTTTATGGCGCTCTCAAATTAGGTGATACAATCCTCGGTATGGATATAGACCATGGCGGGCATCTGACGCATGGTGCACGTGTAAGTTTTTCCGGTAAGTTCTACCGTGCTTTAGGCTATAAAGTTTCAAGTTTGAACGAAGAACTCGACTATAATGAGATCAGGAAGATTGCCCTTGATGAGAAGCCGAAGATGATCGTTACAGGCGCCAGCGCATATTCGAGGGTTTTGGATTTCAAAAAGTTCAGAGAGATTGCCGATGAGGTAGGCGCCTATCTTATGGCGGATATAGCCCATATTGCAGGACTTGTCGCTGCAGGACTGCACCCGAGTCCGGTGGAACATGCACATTTTGTAACCACAACCACTCACAAGACACTCCGTGGACCAAGAGGCGGCTTGATACTTTGCAAGAAAGAGCTGGCAAAAACAGTAGACTCTGCAGTTTTTCCCGGTATTCAGGGCGGACCGCTTATGCATGTGATTGCAGCAAAGGCTGTGGCATTGAAAAATGCCATGAGTGACGAATTCAGGGAGTACCAAGGGCAGATTATCAAGAATGCCAGACATCTGGCCGCTTGTATGGAGAAGTGCGGATTTCGTATAGTCTCCGGAGGTACAGACAACCATCTATTTCTTGTTGATTTGTCAACCAGAGGGATAACGGGAAAACAGGCCCAGGAAGCCCTTGAAAAAAGCGGGATCATGGTCAACAAAAACTTGATTCCTTTTGATTCAAAGAGCCCAAATGTTACGAGTGGCATCAGAATAGGAACCCCGGCAATTACTACACGGGGTATGAAAGAGCATGAAATGGAACTAATTTGCGATTTTATGGACAGGGTCCTGAAAGATCTTGAGAATGAATCGCTTCATCTTGAAATTAAAGAAAATGTTGAAGCATTATGTAAAAGATTCCCTTTTTATTCGGGTATATATGAGATATGATAAATAATCGTCCTGATTGGGATTCCTATTTTATGGAGATTGCGCAGATTGTTTCAAAGCGGTCTACATGTAAAAGAAGGAACGTCGGGGCATTAATTGTGAAAGAGAAGAGAATACTGTCTACAGGCTACAATGGAGCCCCAACAGGGCTAAAACATTGCATCGAAGCGGGATGTCTGCGGGAAACACTTAATATTGCATCCGGCGAAAGGCATGAACTATGCAAGGGTCTCCATGCTGAACAGAACGCCATTATTCAGGCTGCATATCACGGTGTTTCTATCAGCAGCGCTGATATCTATTCAACCCATCTGCCGTGTTCAATATGTATCAAGATGATTATTAATGCAGGGATTGTAAGGGTATTCTATGCTAATGGTTATCCTGACAGCCTGTCCATGGAGATGATAAACGAATCGGGCGTTACCCTCGTGAAGGTGGACATGAACGCAAATTTGGAATCGGGGCATCAGTCCGAAGATCACCGGCAATCAAAATCACATAACTCAAAACTCATAACTCATAACTCAAAACTTCGCTCCGCGAAAAAATTATGAAATGTCCTTTTTGTGAATCTTTAGAGAGTAAAGTCCTTGATTCAAGGGTAAGCAAGGAGATGGACACTATCCGCAGGCGGAGGGAGTGTCTTAAGTGCGGGAAGAGATTCAGTACCGCTGAAAGACTTGAAGAGGGGTTGCCGCTGGTAATCAAAAAAGACGGGAGAAGAGAAGTTTTTGATAGAACAAAGATATTAAACGGCTTAAAAAAGGCCTGTGAAAAAAGGCCTATAAGTATTACAAACATTGAAAAGATTGTTTCAAGGATTGAATATAACCTGCTTGAGGGCGGTGAAAGAGAGACCAAAGGAGCAGAAATAGGGGAAATGGTTATGGAAGAGCTGAAAAAGCTCGACGAGGTAGCTTATGTCAGGTTTGCATCCGTTTACCGGCAATTCAGGGACATTAATGAGTTTATGAATGAACTCAGAGGCCTTCTGCTGAAAAAAGGGGAATGGATCAACGGGGAAGAGGAGAAGAGTTAAAAAATTAGGGGTGGGTGAATGAAAGAAGAAGATTATATGAAAATGGCAATTTCACTTGCACGAAGAGGATTCGGCACAACATCTCCCAATCCCATGGTCGGCGCAGTTCTGGTTAAAGGTGCGCGCATTGTGGGAAAAGGGTATCATAAGAAGCCGGGCCTTCCCCATGCAGAGATTATGGCTATAGATGATGCAAAGGAAAGCGCTATAGGTTCAACCCTTTATGTGAATCTTGAGCCCTGCGTTCATTTCGGGAGGACACCTCCCTGTGTGGACGCAATAAAGAAAGCAGGTATAAAGAAAGTAGTGGCTTCCATGCTTGATCCAAATCCTGATATGAATGGAAAGGGCATTGATGCGCTGAAAAAGGCTGATATAAGTGTGAAAGTCGGTCTTCTTGAAGACGAGGCAAGGAAGCTCAACGAGGCCTTTGTCGTCTATATGGAAAAAAAGAGACCTTTTTTTGTAATGAAGGCAGCGGCCAGCCTTGATGGAAAGATAGCAACTAAGACCTGTGATTCCAAGTGGATATCCAATGAAGAGTCAAGGAATTTTGCGAATAAACTGAGATCAACAATGGACGGCATCATGGTAGGCATCAACACGGTCATTACCGATAACCCTATTCTTGTTCCACGGATGCTGCGCCCCAAGAAATACCCTGTCCGTATCATCCTTGATTCCAAGCTTAGAATACCCCTTGCAAGCGATATAGTAAGGACATCCGAAAAGTACAAAACATTTGTGTTTGCTTCAGAAGACTCACGTTCAGACAAGGAAGCCAAGCTGAAATCACTTGGTGTAGAGATTATAAAAGTTCCCAGGGAAGAGAACGGGAGGGTCTCAGTCAGACATGTATGCGAAGAGTTATACAAAAGGGAGATTGTCAGCGTGCTTGTGGAGGGCGGGGGTGAAACACACAGCAGTCTTCTGAAGGAAGGTCTGTTGGATAAGGTGGTATTATTTTATGCCCCGATCTTTATTGGAGGGAAAAGCGCTCTCAATATTATCGGGGGACGCGGTATTGATTTTTTAAAGGACGCCTATAAAATCGATATCTCTTTCATTAAAAGATTCAAAGAAGATATATACGTAGAGGGTTATGTTCACAGGAATTATTGAAGACATTGGGTCGATATCGGATATCAGGAAGTCCGGAGGCAAGTGGGAGTTTTGTATAAAGACGGTCTTCGGGGACCAGGGCATACATGAAGGCGACAGCATTGCCATTGATGGAGTTTGTCTGACAGCTACAAGTCTTAAAAAGGACATGTTTTATGCAGATGCCTCACTTGAAACGCTCAGTTTGACAACCTTGAAAGACAAAAAAACAGGGAGCAGGGTAAATATTGAGAGGGCAATGGCATCCGACGGCAGATTCGGGGGTCATTTTGTAATGGGACACGTGGATGGGATCGGCACAATAACAAATATCAGCAAAGAAGGTGATTCGATAAGGCTGGAAGTTGAAATACCGTCCGATTTATCCCGCTATATAGTAAGAAAAGGCTCTGTTGCAATAAATGGAATAAGTTTGACAGTCAACGAGCAACGTGGTAATATATTTAGTGTTAATATAATTCCTTTCACAGTGTCTAAAACCACAATTGGTGAAATAAATGTGCACAATAAGGTTAACATAGAGACGGACATTATCGGAAAGTACATAGAGAGCTTTGTGGACAAAGTCAGCAAAAAAGGGATAACCATGAACTTTCTTTACGAACAAGGATTTATAAAAGGGGAATAAGATATGGTAATTTCAAACATGGAAGATGTGATCCCTGATATACGTGAAGGTAAGATGGTCATCATTGTAGACGATGAAGACCGGGAGAATGAAGGCGATGTAATGATTGCCGCTGAAAAAGTGACCCCTGAAGCTATAACGTTTATGGCGCGGTATGCCTGCGGTCTCATATGTCTTTCCTTAACAGAAGAAAAAGCAAAGGCATTGGACCTCCCTTTAATGGTCCAGGAAAATACCTCGCGACATAATACGGCTTTTACAGTATCAATAGAGGCAAGAGAGGGAGTAACAACGGGTATTTCCGCCCACGACAGGGCCAGGACAATACAGGTGGCTATAGATGACAACTCAACATCTGATGATCTTGTAAGACCCGGCCATGTGTTTCCGCTTATTGCACTGCAGGGCGGCGTCCTTGTTCGGGTAGGCCATACAGAGGCATCTGTTGATATGGCAAGACTTGCAGGATTAAAACCTTCAGGCGTTATATGCGAGATCATGAAGGAAGATGGAACCATGGCGCGACTGTCTGACCTTGAGATATTTGCAGAGCAACACGGATTGAAGATTTGTACTGTAGCAGATTTGATCAAGTACAAAACAAAAACTGAAAAACTCGTAAGAAGGGTGACTGAAACAAGAATCCCTACACGGTATGGCGGTGAATTTACAATAATAGGCTATGAAAATGATATAGATAAAAAAACACACTTAGCACTCGTTAAGGGTGACATTAAGCCTGACGACAGTGTGCTTGTAAGGGTACATTCCGAATGCTTTACCGGAGATGTACTCGGATCCTTGCGGTGTGATTGCGGAGAACAGTTACGTGTCGCCCTCAGTATAATTGAAAAAGAGGGGAAAGGTATTTTATTGTACATGAGACAGGAAGGCAGGGGAATTGGCTTATTGAACAAGCTGAGGGCATATAACCTGCAGGATCATGGACATGATACAGTTGAGGCGAATATAGCCCTTGGTTTTTCGGCTGACTTGAGGGATTATGGGATAGGCGCTCAGATTTTAAATGACCTCGGTGTCAGGAAGATGAGACTGCTCACAAATAATCCGAAAAAGATAATAGGGCTTGAAGGATACGGTCTTACCATTGTTGAGCGGGTGCCGCTCGAGATATTACCGACAAAAGACAGTATTACGTATCTTAGAACCAAGCAGGAAAAGATGGGTCATATCCTCAATAATATATAAGGAGCATATATTATGATACGTGAAGGAAAACTTAGCGCAAAGGGTTTTAAGTTTGCAGTAATAGTAAGCAGGTTTAACAGCTTTATCACGGACAGGCTTCTTGAAGGCGCCCTTGATGGTTTGAAGAGGCATGGGGCAGAGGATAAACAGATTGATGTATATAAAGTTCCTGGCGCCTTTGAAATACCTCTTATTGCAAAACTCCTCGCCAAGAAGAAAAATATAGACTGTGTGATATGCCTTGGCACTGTAATAAAGGGCGCAACCCCACATTTTAATTACATTGCATCAGAGGTCGCGAAGGGCATTGCACAAGTTTCCCTTGAGTATGAAAAGCCTGTTGTTTTCGGTATTATTACAAGTGAAAATATTGAGCAGGCAATAGAGCGGGCAGGAACAAAATCAGGGAATAAAGGCTATGATGCTGCCTTGAGTGCAGTAGAAATGGTGAATCTTATAAGGGAAAATGCTTTGTGCGTAGAAGAAAAGCAAGAGAGTTAGCATTGAGAATGCTCTACCAGTTGGAAACAAACAACGAAGGTTCTGAGCTTGCCCTCGACAGATACTGTGAAACCTTCCCCTATCAAAAAGATATTACGGATTACGCGATGTTGCTTCTGACCGGTGTTAAAAAGGAAAGGGAAACAATAGACAGGTTTATTGCATCTGCATGTGAACACTGGAAAATGGACAGGATTGCCCTTGTTGATAAAAATGTTATGAGAATTGGCGTATATGAGATGCTGTTTTCCCAGGATGTACCGCCAAAGGTTGCAATCGATGAGGCAATTGAAATGGGGAAGAAGTATGGAAACGGAGATTCCGGTGATTTTATTAACGGAGTCCTTGACAGGATATTCAAAGACTACTATGGACAGAAAGATCGGTAACGGCAAACCCGGACCTGTAGTATTGACCATTCGGAAGAAGTTCTTTGAAGTAACTAGCGGGGGTTACCCGCAATACAATGGTTGGTTAATATATCTTTAAATAAATAAACATATAACAAAGGGTATAGAGCCGGGGGCACAGGATTTAAACCCGCGTTCTTCATCTTTGGCTGAATCTGAAAAATCATGCCTCACTTAATAATTGACGGATATAATTACATAAACAGAATAAGAACCTCTCCCGCGGGTGAAGGATCGAACCTTGATATGCTGAGGAGGTCTATTCTTGAGAGGTTTGGGCAATATAAAAGGATAAAAGGTGTTAAAATAACAGTAGTTTTTGATGCCTATAATAGCTTTTCAACCGGTAGGCAAAGAGAGAATTATAAAGGTATTGATGTAGTGTATTCCAGGGAGAAGGAAACTGCAGATGATGTTATCATCGGGTGGATAAGGGAAAAGCGTGCCGGCATTATTGTTGTAAGCTCGGACAGGGAAATCATTGATGAGGCAAAACGACATGGTGCCGCCTTTCTTACACCGCCAGGCTTGGAAGCGCTGATGGCAAGAGATACATCCGGGCAATATACAGAATCAGATGAAACTGACCAGCAGTCCGGAAAGAAAAAGGGCAACCCGAGAAAACTTCCTAAAAAATTGAGAAAATCCACAAAGACCCTTGGTAAAATCTAAACATGCTTTGTCATGGTAGGACAGTATAATCCTTTTTAGCCCTCTTATTTTACATCTTTAAATCGTCTTCCTCTATTTCAGGTATAAAATCATCTTCTCGGGTAGCAGGTGGGCCTTCGTCTGCCTTCCATCTTCCACCTTCGGTTTGAGCACCGCCTCCAATCATCTTCATATTTGAGGCAATGATTTCATACATCTTTCTTTTTGCCCCATCTTTTCCTTCAAATTCACGTGACTGAATTCTCCCCTCGATATAAACAAGTTTCCCTTTTTTCAAATATTCTGCGGAAATCTCGCCGAGCTTTCTCCAGGCAACTACCCTGTGCCACTCTGTTCTTTCCTGTTTGTTGCCGCTTTTATCCTTCCATGTTTCCGAGGTTGCAACATTAAATGTTGCAACAGGCGATCCATCCGCAGTATACCGCAGCTCCGGGTCTCCACCGAGTCTTCCAATAAGTATCACCTTATTTATACTTGACATACTTCCCCCTGTTTTACGTTTTTAAAAAAATTTACAAAAACTATATGAAGTCACGCCAATAGCGTAACAACAATGACAGTCTGCGAGCACTCTTCTGTGTAAATCTGCATAGTTAAACTTATAGTATTAAGAACCAAATGTCAATGAACACGGAAAAAATCGGCTATTGTGTTGAAGAGAAGCGTGACGCTTAAGATGATCAGGATGGTCGTGCTTGTATATGAGATAATGTTTGTCCATAATGAGTTTTTGTATCCACCCATAAGTTCTTTGTTGTTGATGAGCCGAAGCATAAATATTAAAACCACAGGGAGAAGAAAACAGTTTATGATCTGAGAAAACCACATCACTTTGATCAGGGGGAGATTAGGTATTAAAACAAATGCAGCGCCCAGTATCAGGAATGTTGTAAACATGGACATAAACTGGGGGGCTTCTTTAAAGCTTTTTCCTATACCTGCTTCCCACCCGAAGGCCTCGCAAATATAATAAGTTGTGGCAAGCGGGAGAATGCAAGCCGAAAACAGAGAGGCATTGGCAAGGCCTACAGCGAAAAGTATATAGGCATATTTTCCTGCCAGTGGTTTTAATGAGAGGGCCGCATCTTCTGCTGAATCTATCTTGATGCCTGCGGGAAACAATGTGGCCCCACAGGCTACCATTATAAAATACGCAATGACTCCCATCATAATAGAACCAAAAATTACGTCAAATCTTGATGCCCAAAGGTATTTCTCGCTTAGCCCTTTTTCTACAACATTGGACTGGAGATAAAATTGCTGCCATGGGGTAATAGAAGTGCCAATAATGCTGACCACAATAATCAGGTAATCCATGTTCCATTGAATGGAAGGTGTTACTGTCTTGACCATTACCTCTTTCCAGTCAGGTTTTGCGGAGAACGCAGAAAAAATATAGGTAAGATATATTAAACAGACAAAGAGGAATATTTTTTCAAATATACTGTAATTCCACCTCCTGACCAAAAACCATACAAAGGCAGCTCCAAGAGGCACGGAAATGTATTTGGATACATTAAAAAGCTCCATGCTTGCCGCCCATCCTGAAAATTCAGCCATAGTATTCCCGAGGTTTGTAAAAAAAAGGCACACCATAACCCAGAAGGCAGTTCTTATTCCATAATTCTCACGTATAAGGTCCGCAAGGCCCTTGCCTGTGACTACCCCCATTCGCGCAGACATTTCCTGATATACCATAAGGAGAAAAACTATAGGGATAAGGGTCCACAGGAGGTTGTACCCGTAGCGCGCCCCGGCAATAGAATAGATGGCGATACCGCCCGCATCATTATCTATATTGGAGGTAATTATTGCTGGACCTATAAGAGAAAGCAATATTATGAGCCTTCTTCGTGTAAACATGCCCACTGATATACCACAGATATTTTGATGTTGCAATTCAAAGTATCAATAAACAAGATAAATCTTGACATGAAATTATCTCTGTGCTAATAAATAAACACTATGAAGAAAGATACCGTGAAAATTCAATGGATATGGTGGTGGCAGGCAATGTAGGTGTGAAACCGTAATAACCGGCCACGGGCGGATTCACACCGTCCGTGGCTTTTTTGTTTCAAAAGGCCATGGGATTTGATTGAGACCATGGCCTTTTTATTTACGTAAAAAGCCAGATGTCCCGCTCTGTGAGCTGTGATGAATGGCGGATATTTTTCGCGCAGGCTAAAACCTGCGACTACTAAAAAAAAGGAGGAGCATTATGAACAGAAAAACTATTTTAAGCGAACAGGACATGCCAAGGGCATGGTACAACATTCAGGCAGATTTGCCTAACCCCCTACCCCCGCCTTTAAATCCTGCGACAGGGGAACCCATTACGCCTGATATGCTTACACCCATCTTCCCCATGAACCTGATTGAGCAGGAAGTAAGCACTGAAAGGTGGATTGATATTCCGGATGAAATAATAGAAAAACTTCTTATGTGGCGGCCGACCCCCCTTTACAGGGCGCATAACTTAGAGAAGTTTCTCGGAACACCGGCTCATATCTATTTCAAGAACGAGGGCGTAAGCCCTCCGGGGAGCCACAAGCCGAATACGGCTATTGCACAGGCATACTACAACAAGATCTTCGGCACAAAGAGGCTCACAACAGAGACCGGTGCAGGGCAATGGGGGAGTGCACTTGCCTTTGCATGCAACCAGTTCGGCCTTGAACTGAAAGTTTACATGGTCAGGGTGAGTTTCAACCAGAAGCCATACAGAAAAATTATGATGGAAACATGGGGCGCGAAGTGCGTGCCAAGCCCAAGCCCTGATACAAATGCAGGCCGGAAATATTTTGAACAGAATGCAGAGCATCCCGGCAGCCTTGGCATTGCTATAAGCGAAGCCATAGAAGATGCTGTGACAACAGAGAACTCAAAATACTCACTCGGCAGCGTACTTAATCATGTAATGATGCATCAAACCATCATAGGTCTTGAGGCACAGAAGCAGCTTGCCATGGTTGGGGAGTATCCCGATATGGTGATTGGTTGTGCAGGCGGCGGGAGCAATTTTGCAGGCATATCTTTTCCTTTTATAAGGGATAAGATTCATGGTAAGGAAGTAAAGATTATTGCATCAGAACCGACTTCATGTCCGACTATGACAAAAGGACCCTATGTGTATGATTTTGGCGATACCGCCCAGACAACGCCGCTTCTACCTATGTATTCCATCGGCCACGATTTTGTTCCTGCACCGATTCATGCCGGAGGACTACGGTATCACGGAATGGCTCCACTTGTCAGCAGACTGCTCATGGACGGGCTTATAGAAGCAAGGGCCTATTCTCAATTGGAAACCTTTGCCGCAGGTCTCATGTTTGCGAGGACAGAAGGCTTTATCCCTGCACCGGAGACAAACCATGCCATAGCATGTGTGATTGATGAGGCGAAGAAGGCTAAAGAAGAAGGAAAAGAAAAGGTAATACTAATGAACTGGAGCGGTCATGGTATTATTGACCTTTCATCATATGATGCATATTTGTCCGGGAAGCTTGTGGATTATGCCATGCCGGATGATGAGATCGGGAAGCTAATCAAAGAACTGGAGAAGTATCCTAAGCCGATATAAAGGAACACAGAGGGTAGAGAGCACGGAGCAAAGATTATCTGCTTGTAGCTCTCTGCCCTCAGCAATGATTCATGAGCTATAAGCCGATTCGCCTGGAGGTTTATTATGGAAATTTACTGTACACAACTTGGTATGGTTATTGATATCACTTATTGTATATCCGTGAATGATGGGCTGCCGTGCAGAAATACCATCGGGTGTTGGGAAAACAGAATAGATATTCACGTTTTTTTAAAAGAAAACTTTACACCCAATGATCTGAAGAAGGCTTTTAGCAATTTGCCGAAATCAAAAATTGAGCGAATAATCGAATCTGCTCATATTAAAGGATCAGTTACTTAGGGGGGGTTAAGCTTGGAGACATTTAGCCCTTGACAACTGAAAAATCTCCGTGTTATCAGATAATGTCATGCTCGGTTTTCCCGATTTCTGGATATTTGCAGGATATTCACTGACTATAATCGCCGCAATATTTTGTATTGTATACGGCATCATCAACTGGCACAAGGGCGTAGAAGAAAAAGACGGAGATTACAGGGAAGAGATCAAGTGGGAAAAAGAGGAAATCGAATTGATCGAAAAGCTTCCATAACAATATGTTTTACCTTATCACATTCATCGTTATCTACCTTGCAATAACTGTTTATCTGAGCTATCTCGGGTACAGGCGGACCACAACCGTTTCCGACTACCTGCTTGCCGGAAGACAGGTTCATCCTGTCACAATGGCTTTAAGCTATGGCTCAACCTACGTCAGTACATCGGCAATAATCGGCTTTGGCGGCATCAGTGCCCTTTATGGTTTCAGCCTTTCATGGCTGGCGTTTCTGAATATTATGGTAGGGGTATGGATAGCCTTTGCTATTTTCGGGAAAAGGACGCGGAAAATGGGTAAAGCCCTCGATGCGCATACTTTTCCGGAACTTCTTGGGAGAAGATACGATTCGAGATTTGTCCAGGGGTTCTCGGGACTTGTTATTCTTCTCTTTATGCCTGTATATTCAGCGGCTATCCTGATAGGCATCGCAAGGTTTATAGAAGTATATATAAATATTCCCTTTGCAACAGCCCTTCTCGGATTTCTCCTGATCAATGCCTGCTATGTTATATGGGGTGGTCTCAAAGGCGTTTTATATACCTCCGCGTTTCAGGGTATCATCATAATAGCCGTTATGCTTGTAATCGGCATCTCCACATACTCTTTTTCCGGAGGTATTATAAACGCCCACAAAGCACTTACCGAATTAACGCTTCTTGTCCCTCCATATCTGGAGGAAATAGGCCACAGAGGCTTTACCTCAATGCCGGAGACTGGATCATCACTCTGGTGGTTTATCATTACAACAATGGTCATGGGAGTGGGCATCGGGGTAATCGGGCAGCCGCAGCTTAACGTAAGGTTTATGACCCTCAAATCCGACAGGGAGTTGAACAGGTCGATTCCCTTTACCGCCATTTTTATCCTTCTGACAAGCGGCATAGCCTTTGCGGTCGGAGCGCTCACAAATGTTGTTTTTTATAACAAGTATGCAGAGCTTTCCATACAGGCTGTTCAGGGCAATATTGATAAAATCATACCTCTTTATATTGACCGGTTCTATCCACAGTGGTTTGTTGCCGTATTTCTCGTTGGGCTCATGGCAGTAGCGATGAGCGCCAATAGCAGCCAGTTTCATACACTCGGCACATCGTTGAGCAGGGACATATTCGAGCAGGCACTGCTCAAGGGCAAATCCGTAATAGAAACCACCGTTGTGACAAGGATAGGTATTGTATTCGGCATTTTTGCAACCCTTATATTCGGACTAATACTGCCGGAGAGCATTATTGCCATAGCTACTGCATTTTTCTTCAGTCTCTGCGGTGCTACGTTCATCCCATCGTATCTGTTTGCCCTTTACTGGAGAGGCGGAACAAAGACCGGTGCAAAGGCAAGCATTTTGTGCGGTTTTTTTATCTCGCTTTTGTGGATGTTGTTTGTCCACGAAAACGAATCAAAGGCGATAGGGTTATGTAAATTCATATCCGGTAGCGATTCCTTGCTCGGCCACCCATGGAAGATGATAGACCCACAGGTAATTGCCCTGCCTGTATCTTTTGCAGTTTTTTTCGCGGTTTCTTTTTTTACATCACCGATAAAAGAAGAAATAATACGAAAATCCTTCAGGCACATTTGATGGTTTCTTGCAGATACCATAAATCAGGCTGCGCAGTCGCTGCCTTGAGTGCTCACTGCGTGGTTTCTGCCTGAGGTATAATGCCCCCCCCCTCCTTCCTGTTGTTGAGTGTTTGTAAATTATCTTGAACATACCACATTTCAACTGGTAATTTGATAATTGATTGAAGCTTCCTTCTTTCCCATCCGATATAACTGGAATAATATTTTGTTGCCTGTTCTAAGCAACGGGAAATATTGAAATGTACAAGATAAGGAAATGAGCACACTATGAATTTTAAAACTATTTAAAACTGTTCGTTCTGTGTTTCCCAGTTACGGATCGCAGCCATTGCTTCTTCGGGAGTTCGAACAGACCTGAGATTCTGGAGAAGACGCCTGCTTTGAGATGCACGACTGGCAAGCCCCAAAACTTGTACCTGAATTTCAGGAACTTGAGCAGGTGAAAAAATCAAGAATATGATTTCAATGGGTTTCTCGGTGGCCACATCTATTATACCTTGTCTTGTCAGACTAAGAGCCACAACAGGGACCTCAAGACCAGGAATTCGCACGTGAGGAAAAGCAACCCCTTCATTGAAAAAAGTTGAGCCTTGTTCTTCGCGTTTCATTACTTCAAAGAACAACATATCGGCATTACCTACCATATTTTCATTTATAATAGCCGTTATAAGTGCCTTTAAAACAACTTCTTTTTGAACAGGATGATCCCATATTACAATACGTTGGAGCGAAAGTAATTGGCTCAACACCGGCCTAAGTAAAGGCTGAGAAATATCTTCCGGTAATACTGCTACAGGCGCCATTTCTTCCGGTGATACTCCCTGCGGTTTGACGGTAAAAATTTCTTCCTCACTGGTATCGAGAATGATCACTGTAGTTCTTCCTGCATTTTTAATGAGATTATTCAGAATATTTCTATTTTTGCCGAACCTCTTCCAAAAAGGTTTCGGTATTGATCTTCCGATGACAATATGGCCAACCCGATATTCCCTGGCAAACCTCAGGATGGTGTCTGCAATATCTTCCCCTTTGTAGGTAAAGACCATTGCGCCAAGCTGTTTGGCCAGGGTTAATGTTTCGGAGATGTAGAGCTGAACCTGGACATCAATGGCAATGGCTTCCTCGGAGGGCGTCTGAACGTAAACGGCATACCAGTTTCGATTGAATTTTCCTGCCAGACGTGAAGTATAGCGCAGCAGTTTTTCGGTGTTCGGTCCGCGTGAACTGAGGCAGACCATGATTTGGTCGGGCATCGAGGGGACATCGTCTTCAGAAACCTCCCGTCTCCTCAAATCTATCTGAGATGCGAGTTCTCGAAGGGTGAGTTCCCGGAGCTTTTCAAGATTCGAAAAGGTGAAGAAATTTGTTAGAGCTGTCTGAACGCGGTCAACAGGATATATCTTGCCTTCTTCAAGACGCCTTCTCAAGTCTTCGGCAGTGAGGTCAACATCAACGATCTGATCCGCCTCGGCAAGAACTGAATCGGGTAAGCGTTCCCTGACCTTTACCCCAACAGCCTTTTCAACAATATTGTAGAGGCTTTCCAGATGTTGAAGATTCATTGTTGTAATGACATGGATACCTTCAGCAAGGATGTCCTGAACATCCTGATACCTTTTCGGGTTTCTGCTTCCCGGTACATTTGTATGGGCAAGTTCATCAATGAGGACAACCTGTGGTTTGCGGGCTAGGATCGCGTCGGAGTCCATGTCTTCAACGATAATTCCCCGATATTCCTGTTTTCGTCTTGGTACAGATTCCAACCCTTCGGCAATTTTGGCCGTTTCTGCGCGGCCGTGTGTTTCAAGAAGTCCGATAACGACATCAATGCCGTCTGCTTTGAGCCGCTGGCCTTCCTGAAGCATTTGACAGGTTTTCCCGACTCCAGCGCAATAGCCGAGATAAACCTTCAGCCTTCCCCGTTGGGAGCGTCGGATTAGTCTGAGAAAAGATGTAGCTCTGTCTTCAGTCATTGCTTATGTATCTCCTTTACCGCCATATAAAACAGCTCAAACAGTTCAAATGGCTTAAACAACTTGAACGGCTTAAACAGTTCATTCGTTATTTCAAAATTTTATCAAGTCCCATATTCAGCATGAGTACATTTACCCTCGATTCACCGAGTATTCCAAGATCACGACCTTCGGTGTGTTTTTCAATCTCTTTGAGAACGCTGTTAGTGCTCAGGCCACGTGTTTTTGCTATGCGAGTTGCCTGCAGCAGGGCATTTTTTAGGCTGACATGAGGGTCAAGGCCACTTGCCGATGCAGTGACGGCATCGGCAGGGACGAGGCTGTCAATACCCAGGCCGTTTTCAGAGCGATAATCGATGACCCGTTGCTTTGTTGCGTCTATAAGTTTTTGCGAGGTTGGTCCAAGATTGCTTCCGCCTGAGTTGGCGGGATCATGGCCCTGGCCTGCTAAGGACGGACGGGGGTGAAAATATTTAGGACCTGCAAACCCCTGCGAAATAAGGCTTGACCCGGCAATCTTGCCTTCTTGCATGACCAGGGAACCGTTGGCCTTTGCCGGGAAAATGCCCTGGCCCAAAAGCCATACCAGCAGAGGATAAATCACGCACAGAAGAACAGCAAGGGATGCTGTAGCGATTAAAGAGATGCGAAGCTCAATGAGTAAGTTTTTCATGTTCCTTTTCTCCTCCTCATCCTATATAAGATGAAGTGCGTTTATGATAATGTCGACCAGTTTTATGCCTGGAAAAGGT
>JAPLKC010000046.1 GCA_026388255.1 Pseudomonadota bacterium
CCAAGCCCGAGGTGCTTATTATGGGCTCTGCAGGCTCAGGCGTAATAAGCTTCCAGAAAACAGCGAAAGCTACAGGCTTCAGCGAGAAGGTGCTCATATACCAGCACACTGCTATCGAATTAGCCGTCCTCTCTTCCCTGGGCCTCGAAGGGCCGGAAGGGGTAGCAGGCACGGCAAGCTATATGTTCTACTACCCGCAGACGCCTGAAAACAAGGCGTTCGTAGCGGAATTCCAGAAACGGTACAGTAGGCTCCCCACTATGCCCGCCTTCTATGGATATACAACAGCGCAGTTTATTGCCAGGGCATATCAGAAGGCAGGGAAGTTCGATAAAGAAAAATTCATTGATGCCTTGGAGGGCATGGTACTGGAGACGAGTGCCGTAGGAAGGCTTGAGCTGCGAGCCTGCGATCACCAGCTTCTTCTGCCCACATTCTACGGCATGACCAAGAAGGTACCCGAGTACAAGGATTTTCTCATCGGTACAAATATCGTTACGGTATCGCCTAAAGACGGTATGCCCTCCTGTGAGGAGATTCAGCGGGCACGAGCAAAGGCAAAGTAAGGGAGAGGGGGCCAATACCCGCACCCCGGGCTTTGTGGGGTAGCCCCCGTTTTAACCGGACACGCTTATAACCAAAAATAAGTTGTAATAGGCATAGAGTTATTACTACAAGCCAAGAAATGGGACGTAAAGATTCGCAGGAGTTTAAATGCTCTATAAGCTTGACTGGCAAGGCTTTATGGGGTTTTTCTATATTTGCCGCAAATGTTGCGGCAAATATAGAAACCTGCATCGCTGTAATCGTGCCGGTAGTCCAGCTCCAATGTCAAGAATAAAGATTTGAACCCAGGTGCTCTCCTGAATTTTAACAATCATTTTGACAGATTCATTTTTACTGGTATAATATACCAATGGCTACTGAATTAGTCCATCACACAAAAGTTACTGATGAAAAAGGAAATACTCTTGAGATTAAAATATGGAAGATTTCAAAGCCTACGAAGGACAAACCCCATGGGTATCGATATTCTCTTGTATATATTGTGGATGGTAAAAGGGTGGTGGGGTATGATAACGGCGAAAGAAAAGGAGATCACAGACACATGGGAAATGAGCAGGAAGATTACGAATTCACCAGTATTGATAAACTCTTCAACGATTTCTATGAAGATGTCAGGAGGTTTCTGAAATGAAAGCAAAGAAAGTAATCGTCGGAATTAAAGGGGTCAAAGAAGCTCTTGATGAAGCAAAAGATGTCTTAAAGAAAGTGGCAAAGAACGAAAAAGTAAAAAAAGAAGTCGGCGTTTATTTTTCAAGTTTTGAAGCATTCAGAAAGGCATTGACACCGAAAAGGCTTGAGCTTCTCCACACCATAAAAACAGACAATCCAAAATCGATTAACGAGCTTGCACGTATTACAAAGAGGGATATCAAAAACGTCGCCGACGACATCAAATACCTGGAACAGATAGGATTCATAGAGAAACAGGTCGGGGAAAAAGAAATAAAGCCGTCAATAAGTTACGACATGATTGCACTAGAAATAGCAATTTAAGTCCAGCCGAACCGCAGACCCCTACCGGACGAAAAACAAGGCAGGATAAGGCTTTCCGGGGAGTTTGTCGTTTGGTGTTCACAGTGAACACCAAACAGAAAAAGGTCTCACGCCTGCATGAAAAATAATACCGCCGATAAAATTTCCTTGCGTTTTTATGAAGTTTGGAGCAAAATGGCAAAAAAGGGGCGGCAAAAACGGGGATCAAGCAACTAATGAAATGTTTTTTTGGCGAGAGAGAGATAGTTATATAGTTATGGACGTCCCCTTCGTCCTTTAGCGGAAAGAAGAAGAAACTTTCAGCAAAGGCGGTTTTAAAGAAAAAGGTTAAGAAATGAACACCATGATGCAACTCCGGTATGATCCATATAAGAACTTCACGACAAGCACCACCCCGGTTGGGCTCTATGCCCAGCAGAAATGGTTGGGTCAGGAAGGGGATAAGGACTGGCAATTTACCTTTGGCAACACAGTCGCCTCATTGCTCGAAGACCAACTCCAGGAAGGATCATGGGGTAATTCCTTTATCCACACAGTGCATCGGCTATTTGGTCTGCATCTGACCGTAAGA
>JAPLKC010000047.1 GCA_026388255.1 Pseudomonadota bacterium
ATTGAGGAGTTCCGTATAACCATTTGCTATTTCTACCCCGCTTATGTATAGTTCAAACCGCTCAACCTTATTTGTATCTTTCTTTTTTGCCATCGTTGAGACAGATAAAGGCCAATCTTTAATAAAATAAGGAGCTTTCTCAATGATTTTTAGTTCAACTTCCTGAATAAAAAGTTTGAAAAACAGGCCATTCCAGTCATCTTTATCATCAATACCCGTAAAACCTTTTGATTTCATAGTATGAAAAAGCTCATCCCTGTTTAATTTAAAGGGATTTATGCCGCACATTTCAAGAAAAAGCTTTTCAAGTTCATAAACTTTGAAAGGCATTTCATAACTATCTTTCCTGTTTTTACACAACCTGTGGGCGACATATCGAATCAACTCCTCTACTTCTTTCATTGCCTGGATATATGTTCCTTCTCTGTACCATTCAAGCATGGTGAACTCTATACCGTGGATTTCTTCAAATTCTTCAACTCTGTAGACTTTACATATCTGAAAAATCCGCTCATGCCTGAATTGCAGAAGCTTCTTCATATGCAGCTCGGGAGACGTATGGAGATAGCAGGAAGCTTTACTGTCAATGCATACTTTTAACGGGTCAATATAAGGATCAGGCGGCACAGTCTTCATAAGGTTGGGAGTCTCAACCTCAATATATTTATGTTTATAAAAATAGGACCGTATTGTCTTTAACAGATTGTGTCTGGTTTCTAAAAGGTTATGCGGCTGATTGTCAATCCTCATAATGATTGATTTTTATAAGACAAACAAGTATACTTTGTCAAATGGAGAGGTGACCGAGTTGGCCGAAGGTGCTCGCCTGCTAAGCGAGTGTACGGGTTAAACCGTACCCAGGGTTCAAATCCCTGCCTCTCCGCCATTCATATTTAATAATATCAATAGTTTATAAAAATTAATCTGCTTAAAAAACGCCAGTAAAACGCCAGTAACTATGTCATCTATTTACAGGAAAGTGAATAGTACCTTACAAAAATAATCTCCCGTCACTATATTAATCAGTAATTATTTGTAATTTTGCTGCAAGTGCTTGCAACGACTATTCGAGCTGAAGGGGGAGCTAATGGTATGTGATTGCATTTGCGTGAGGGTCCTAAAATCACTATTATGACACGGTCCATATTCTTCAATGTAGAACGGTAGATTGAATAACCTACACCCCTCTGAGATGTTATAAAAACTTCAAGACCCAATTAAGACCGAAAAGGGTAACAGAGAACAAATAAGGCAAATTTTTGTCGCTTAACGACAACGCCTATTATTCTTAGCCCATTCGTATAATTTGCACGCCTTCTGAACGTCACTGTGCGTCCACGGGTGGTATTGCCCATGAGCAAATATGCGTCCCCCCTATAGTATGCTTCTGCAAAACCAGGTTTGAAGCGGATAGCCTTATTCAGGTATTCAATAACCTTTTTTGGATCTGCTTTATTCCGCCTGCCGGCGGTATATAGAGGAATATGGTACGGTCTGAACTTGAAAATTAGTAATACAAAGGAAATGAACAACAACCTTTCAATAATGGGTGAGTTTCTCAGGTTCTTGTACAAAAGCGAAAACTTTTCTGTAATGCTCGTCAAAGTGGTAAAGATCGTTGAAAAGGGTTCCGGCCTCAACGGGAATTGCCCGGCAGCAGGCAAAACCATTGCCTGTGTAGGGCCGATTCCAGAGGGATTCTTCTATGATGGTGCAAAGCACATCATTGCCGGAAAGTGGACAAACACAAAATACGGGTTTCAGCTAAAGATAGAAAAGATCGATATCATTGAACCTCACGGCAAGGCGGAGATAGTCAGGTTCCTTTCATCCGGTCTTATTAATGGTATCGGCCCTGTGACGGCGCAGAGGATCGTGGAATGTTTCGGGAAGGATACCCTTGAAGTCCTGGACAGAAACCCTCAGGCAATATTGCAGGTGAAGGGCATCGGACAAGTTACCTCTGAAAAGATCATGTCCTCGTGGAAAGAA
>JAPLKC010000048.1 GCA_026388255.1 Pseudomonadota bacterium
GGATGAATAAAATTCTTATTGTAGACGATGACAAAAACATCAGGCTCACGCTTAGCGATTTTCTTAATAATAACGGGTTTTTCCCGATTGAGGCAGAGAATGGCGAAGCGGCGCTGGAGGTTTTCAGGAAAGAAAAACCTGTCATAGTGCTACTTGATCTTAAGATGCCCGGTATGAATGGTATTGAGTGTCTACAGGCATTACGAAAGATAGACCCTGCCGTACCTGTTATTATCATTACTGCAAACGGCGATATCCCTACTGCAGTCACGGCCATTCAGCTTGGCGCATACGATTTTACGCTTAAACCCCCTGATTTTAACAGACTCATGGTGACAGTAAAGAGGGCCATAGAGAAGGTGGAGTATGAAAATGCCCTGAGAGTTTCCTTTGAAACGCTCTTTGGAAAAAGCAATGTTATGAAAATAATCGTTGAGCAGGTACGGCAGGTAGCGCCAAGCGATTTTTCAATCATCCTGCAAGGCGAAACAGGAACAGGGAAATCCTTTATTGCAAGGACTATACATAATTTCAGTAAAAGAGCTGATGGACCCTTTGTCACCGTGGATATGGGGGCAATCCCGGAAAACCTTGTAGAAAGCGAGCTCTTCGGATTTGAAAAGGGCGCCTTTACAGGGGCTGAGAGGAAGAAAAAAGGATTCTTTGAGATTGCCCACAAAGGCACCATCCTGATAGATGAACTCCAGAACGTGTCTCCTTACGTGCAGAGCAAGCTTCTCAGGATTGCAGAAGAAAAAAAGCTTTATCCCTTGGGCAGCGTAACCCCTTTTGAGGTTGATACACGCATTATCTCTGCTTCAAACATCGATATCATGCAGGCCATGAAAGAGAAAAAGATCAGGGAAGATCTCTTCTTCCGCCTCGGTGAATTTATAATCCATATTCCCCCGCTCCGTGAAAGGGCTGAGGATATCCCCCGGCTTATTCACAGGTTTTTTAGAGAAGCCACAGAGGAGCTCAACAAAAACATGCGGGAAATTTCGGAGGATACCCTGGAGGTACTCTGCAACTATACCTGGCCCGGCAATGTACGGGAACTCAGGAATGTGATCAGAAGGGCGGTTCTTCTTTCTCATGACGACACGATAAGCATGGAAGACATCAATCTAAACCTTGACTCAAAGAAAGAAGACATCGACATATTTTCTTCCTTATTGCTTCATGATATTACAGTGGATGCTGAAAAGAAAGCCATCAGACATGCCCTCGATCTCGCAACGGGCAACAGAACAAAGGCCGCGAATATACTTCATATCAGCCATAGTTCTTTGCTGAGAAAGATGAAAGATTACGACATTAAATAACTTTTTGATGTGATGAACTCACCCACGATAAATTAAATAACAAAAAAGGACCTATTTCTATTGAAAGAGCTTTTGTAACTGTTGCAAAAAGGATTTTAAAAGAAGAGACATACGAGATAATTCTGGATGAGGCTAAATTTCTTGTTGATGAAGCTGAGGCCAATTATAAGGATAAGCTTATGGAAAGGACTATGGCAGGGAAACCAATTTGCCGCAAATCATCATAAGTCAAACAGAAAAAGGGTACAATAAGAAAGAGAGGAAATAATTGGTAGAGTATGTGAAAAGGCTTTATCGTTTTTTCTGAGATAGACTGTTACCGGCAAGATTTCATACAAAGATTTTTTTGCCGGTATATCTCCTGAAATATCATATTGTCTTTCTGAATAACTATAATTGCCTACCTCTTTGCCAGACATCCACATGATATAAGCCTCTTCCCACATCTGGGACATCTCTCCATGTAACAATCTTTATGATGATATGCTCCAGGTACAACATGACATACTGAACATCTTTCTGTTTCATCTTCTGCATATGGTTCACGTGGTAATGAACAGCTATCTTCAAAATCTACATAGCTGTTAAAACAGGTTGTTGTTTTCGGGTCTTCTGTATCTTTGCTACAGTGTTGACATAAACTCATA